>CAZOSH010000104.1:0-4958 GCA_964582395.1 uncultured Oscillospiraceae bacterium
AAATAAACCAAAACATTAAGAGGTGATGCTGCGGATACTTCCATATTCGATACCAAAAAGTACATAATAAAGAGTCCGACAATACATCCAAGGAAGGAGCAGATGAGGTTAAAGGTTACCGAACGGGTCAATTTACGACAGCCGAGAAGGAGTTCGGCAAAAGATGACATATTGCTATGTGACAGTACTGCCAAAGGCTCACTGTCTGCAAAACAGTCGTCGGAATATCTTACACGATCTTCCATAGAAGGATATTCTGACTCTTCTGCACGAAGCTTGAACTTATCTTCAATAAATGCTTCAGTGGTTGTAAAATCTCTTACAGCAAGAATGGGAGTAGCGTTTGCGCGACGAAGATGGCGGAAGGCACAGTATACCGGGGTCTGCGCTGTATACTTGAGTGAAAAAACGCCTGCGTATTTGGAATTTATAGAGATAAAAAGGCAATTTGAAAGCTTAACTCTCTTGATATCGACACCCATTCTTCTTAGGAAGGATGCTGTGCCGATCAGAACAAAATCATTATTAATTTTTGCAGACATTCCTCCGTTTTCAAAGAATCGAACATCTTCCACATCAGGCCTTCTGGAGTAGAGATGTTTTGCTGCATCCTCAAAAACATCATAAAGCCCACCGCCAATAGTTTCGAGGGCAGAAGCCATAATTCCGTAAACTTCCTCGGACGAAAAGTCGGAA
Source organism: uncultured Oscillospiraceae bacterium (assembly GCA_964582395.1). Taxonomy (GTDB): domain Bacteria; phylum Bacillota; class Clostridia; order Oscillospirales; family Butyricicoccaceae; genus RGIG3513. The sequence continues at coordinate 697 of CAZOSH010000104.1, forward strand.
GAAATGTTCATACTGGTTATAGTAACGCTTCCGTTGGGAAATACATCTGCATCAGTAATTATTGCATTACGGCATTTTGAAAGTTCACCGGCAGAACGACCATTTACGATGGTACTGCCTGAAGTGAAAAGCCGCCTGCTGATTATACTTGAGGGGAGAGCAGAAGAAATCAGCAATGCAGGGGAGACAGCCATAATGCTCAACGCGGACAAGCACCAAGTGAAGGATTTTGCATCTTGCCTGCCAAAACTTGCGGCTACTGCAAGTGCAATGCAAATAAGTATTGCCAAAGGCGCATAATATGAACATAGTCTTTCGGTAAGATCTCGAGAGGATAGCGATTCCATTTCGGGAAATACGTTTTTTTCTGTTTTATAGGCAGTTTTATATCGGCGCGGGCCTTGCGCTTTTACAGCGACAGGTGAGGAGTTTTGCTGAAGTACTCGATATGTACGCTTGAGTGAAATGTATCTTCTTCTTTTTGCAGTGAGAGCAAAGAAACACATGGAAACCGTGTTTGCTGAGAAAGGAAGCCAACCACCCCAGGCGGGCTTAATGATTACAGTAAGGATATATGCCATAGATGAGAGTGATGCAAAAAGAACAAGGGTGTCGAGTGTAGGTTTTCCACGCATCAATCTTACAAACCCGGATACCGTTACATCACTTGATAAAAAAAGTGACACAACCTCGGCAACAAAAAATACGAGTAGGTAGAGAAAAGGTGTTTTAAAATACGAAAACCAAGAAGGCATTGGCAGATCAAGCGGGAATGCCAATGTCATATACAAAACCAAAAGCCATATAGGGAAAAGTACTAAGAGGCTGACGCTGACTGAACGCAGTCTTGCGGTCATTGCGGAAACAGCCTCTTCGGGATCTGTATATACTCTATTGAGCATATCATAGGGGAGGGTTTTGTGATCTTCTTCGGAGGTGATTTGGGCATTATTATCTTCGTTTTGCAGCTTTGTCAGCTCGGTTACTTCAACTATTTCAGCTTTGTTGCGTTTTGGAACAGCCCTCTTCTTTTTTGGAAGCGTATCCGAAAAAGCTCGTCCAATTCGCCTGAAAAAAGTTCAGGCTCTTTCTTTTCAGTTTTTTGTATTTTATTATTGCTTTTTTTGTTGGAGATTGAAGATGGGTTTGACTTTGAAGATTGTTTTGGTTTTTTTGAAGAATGATTCATATTATTGGCGGGCTTCGCAGGGCGAGAGCCATCGACTTCGCCGTGAGGTGCAGAATCGGAGACCTTCTTGGGGGGAGGATCACTTTTGATTTCTGCAATTATTTCTTCAATGTCAAAGCGTTCTTCTGACATAAGATTTATTTACTCCTTTGTCTGTAAGCTTCGTAAAGCAGAACTGCTGCTGCATTGGATGCGTTAAGGGAGGGAATCTTACCTTGTTGTGGGATAGATACTATTCCGTTACAAAGTCTTCTGACGGCAAAGGAAATACCTTCGCCTTCCGAACCAATGACAATGGCACAGCCGGAAGAAAAATCGGCATCGTACATGACATTGCCGTTCATATCTGCAGCATATACTTTCAAACCTCTGTTTTGAAGATCTTCCACTGCTGCAACAGTGCTTGAAAGCTTAGCTATAGGAAGGTGCTCAAGGGCTCCTGCAGCAGCTTTTGCGCATGCAGAGTTAAGACCTGCGCTTCGTTTGCGGGGGATAATAACCCCGTGAGCGCCTGAAACTTCGGCAGAACGGATTATTGCGCCTAGGTTATGAGTGTCGGTAATTCCGTCACATATGATTATCAAGGGCTCTTCGTTTTTATCTTTTGCGATTGCCAACATATCATCCACCGAACGGTAGGGAACGGCGGCACAGAGTGCAATGATTCCCTGATGTGAACCGGTCACACTAAGCTTGTCCAGCTTGCGTTTATCGGTTTCCTGAGTGAGTATGCCGTTTTTTCTTGCGAGAGCGATTATGTTACCCACCGTTGAAATGGAAGCTGCGGAAAACAGAATTTTGTCTATTTCTCGTCCACTCTTTACAGCTTCGTAAACGGCGTTCTTGCCTTCTATAGTGCATTCGGAATCATCGTTTTCTTTATCAAATCTTTTGCCTTTAAAGGGTTTATTATTGTTACGGAAATTATCCTTTTTTTTGAACTCTTCCATGAATGGACCTCCAAAAGAATATATTTAGAATATTATACAATAAAGCAGGAATTCTTTCAAGGAATAAGACATAAAAATATTCTTTTCCAGAAATATTTGCAGCATTGACAAGTTGTTATATGAGTAATATAATATGCAAAGTATATTATTTTGTAAAAATTGATTTGGGGATAAAACCATGAAGAAAAAGATGATAGGATTTTATGATTATACGGTTATACTCACTTACGGTGGATTGGTAAGCGCCCTATTTGGTGTTTTTTATGCAGTGAACAGCAGATTTCTTGCGGCAATTGTTTGCTTGGGAATCTCTCTTGTATGTGATACTTTGGATGGAAAGGTTGCAAGACGCAAGCGCAATCGCACCGAGCAGGAGAGTAATTTCGGTGTACAGATAGACTCACTCTGTGATATGGTGTCTTTCGGCGTTTTTCCCGGTATTTTTTTCTTTCAGCTTGGTGTTAGTGAAAAGTTTGACTTTTTGCTCATAATGGGATACTGCCTTTGCTGTGTAATACGACTTGGCTATTTTAATGTTCTTGCAATGGATGACAATGAAGAAAAGGGAGTTTTTCACGGTTTACCCGTTGTCACTATGGCGATTTTTATACCTCTCATTTATATGATCAAGGTGCTCTGGATGACCGATGCCGCCTTTGTGTGGGCTCTGCGGGGAATGCTTTTCTTATTTGCGCTTCTGTATGTGTTGGACTTCAAGTTCCATAAGCCCCAAATGCCTGTGCTTATAGTGTTGTTTCTCATATTCTGGGTTCCTACTGTAGTTTTGTTTTTTATCTGATATATGATTTGGAAGGACAGACAGGGGAATACTGTTCCCGGAGATGATGGTCAGGATAGGGTTCTTGAATGGTTGTATGGGACAGCTTTTGGTCGTATTATTGTAAAGATTATGATAAAGCCTTGGATCAGCAAGCTTGCAGGTAAGCTTATGGATTCTCGGCTTTCTGCATTATTAATTAATGGATTTATAAAAAAGAACGCTATAGATATGTCTCAATATGAGGATAGGAAATATCTTAGTTTTAACGATTTCTTTACAAGAAGAGTGAAAGACGGAGCGCGTGTGATAGACTATGATAAGAAGCATTTGATATCACCTTGTGATAGTAAATTGTGCGTATATCCGATAACCGAGGACTCAAGATTTACAGTGAAGAATACGAAATATACTCTTGCAAGCTTGATTCGGGATGAGGAGTTGGCGAACAGATATATTGGCGGACAGTTTTTACTGTTTAGATTGACAGTTGGAGATTATCACCGATACGGATATCCAGATGATGGTCAAAAGAGTGATAGTATACGAATAAATGGTGTTTTTCATACTGTTAATCCGGTAGCAAACGATAAGTATCCTATTTATAGAGAAAATACCCGAGAGTTCACCTGCATAAAAAGTAAAATTTTTGGGGACATTCTTATGATTGAAGTCGGCGCGACGATGGTAGGAAGAATTGTCAATGAAAAGGGCGTTGGAGATGTCAATCGCGGTGAGGAAAAAGGAAGATTTGAGTTCGGGGGATCAACCGTAATTCTTTGCCTTGAAAAGGATAGAGTTGTAATTGATGGCGATATAATTGATAATACTAAAAACAATATCGAAACCGTAGTGAAGTACGGGGAAAAAATCGGCGTTGCTGTACAGGGGGTGCAGGCGTGAACATAGTTAAAGAAACCCTTGGGTACAAACTGCATAAGATATATAATCAGATTCAAAAAGCTACAAAAGGAAGTCTCAAAGAAGAGGGTATCACAGGCGAAAACTATATAACAATGCACTACATTTTTGAAAACCCCGGAATAACCCAGGCGGAACTTGCTGATATTAATCAGAAAGACCGAAATGTTATAGGAAAGATCATTGATAAACTTGAAGCCAAAAGTCTTGTAAAGCGCATTCGTGGAGAAAAGGACCGCCGTTCTTTCAAGTTATATCTGACCGAGAAGGGTAAGAGTGTCATTGCAAAGTACTGGAGTATTATTGCAAAAATAGAGGAAAAAAGGCTTCAGCGGCTTGACAAAGAAGAACAGAAGAAGTTCCTTGAAATGCTTGCTAAAATAAGTGATTGATAAAACAAATCCCGACAACACAAAGCGTGATG
>CAZOSH010000105.1:0-4912 GCA_964582395.1 uncultured Oscillospiraceae bacterium
GATCATCGTCGCTTCCGCCGATGGAAATTTCATTGGAAAGTCCCCATACAAAGATGGATGGGTGGTTATAATTCTGCTCGATCAGTTCGTTCATCTGGCTGATGGTGTTGGCTCTGCCGCCGGGCATATGCTTGGAAATATAGGGAATCTCTGCCCAAATAACAAGACCCTTTTCGTCGCACAGGTCATAGAAATACTGATCGTGCTGATAATGAGCTAAACGGATGGTGGTAGCGCCTACCTCGCAAATAAGCTCGATATCTTCCTCGTGATGTTCGGGAAGCAGTGCATTACCTACACCCCAGCGGTCCTGATGGCGGGAAACACCGCGGAGAGGATAGCTTTCGCCGTTGAGGATGAAGCCTTCGTTGGGATCGATCTTAAAGGTACGGCAGCCGAAACGGGAGCATACATTGTCCAGAACCTCGCCGCCCTGCATAAGCTCGGCTTCGCAGCAGTAGAGATAGGGATCTTTTCTGCCGTTCCACAGATGAACGTTCTTTATTTCAAGCTCAACGCACTTGTCAGTGCTTTCGGTCTCGGCAATGACATTGTCATCCTTGTCATAGATAGTGTACTTGATGGTCTGTCCGTCTTTAAGCTCGCTGATACGAGCCTCAACCTTGACCTTTGCGTTTTCACCTTCAACGCAGGGGGTGATATGGATACCGGGTGTGCCGTAATAATCAAGGTCAAAATGGCTCTCGCTTGTGCAGATGAGGTTTACATTTCTGTAAAGACCGCCGTAGAAGGTAAAGTCTGCCATCTGAGGATAAACAGTCTCATTTGCGGAGTTGTCCACAACTACAACGAGCAGGTTTTCCTCTTTAAGGGAAGCGGTCAGGTCAACACGCCAGGTGGAATAACCGCCGTCGTGATGTTTCAGGCTTTCGCCGTTGAGATAAACATCTGCGCTAGAGTTAGCGCCGCGCAGTTCAAGATAATAGCAATCGGCAGCAGGCAGTTCAGCCTTGGGAAAAGCCTTTGCATAGTAGCCCTTGCCGCGATAATAGTCATTGTTACCGTCCTGACCGTCTACTGCGTTCCAGGAATGGGGAAGGTCAAGAAGCTCCCAATCTGCGGGCAGGCTTGCGGGGAGCTCGGTTGCCTGCTTAGAAAATGCCCATTTGGCATTGAAGTCTAATACATTTCTCATATTTGCCTCCTAATTAGGATGTGATGTACACATTATATCAAAAACGTCTCACGCTTTTGTAAATACAATGTTAAAACTCTTTTTTGGAATAAATTATATGGGTTTTGCGTATAGGGCTTCACATAGTGAAGCGGTTCTTTGACAGCCTTATTTATTATTATCACCCTGCCGCGCAGAGCGACAGGGTGATAACAGAGAAAAAGGAAAGAAGTTGACTAAAGATTAAATTATTCGCCCTTTGCCGCTGCTCTGCGTGCTTCAAGCTCAGCAGTCATAATAGCAACATTCTTCTTGTTGAGATTGTAGATGAATGCAATGGAGACGAACATAACGATGGCACTGAAGGAATAGAGAGAGGCAACCAGCCACTTCATATTTTCAGCAACCCAGAAAGGCTGATCTGCGCCGAGCTTGCCGACATAGCCGAGAGTGCCCATAATTACGATAACCAAAGAGGGCCCAAGGCCCTGAGCCAGCTTACGGAAGAAGGAATGCAGAGAGTAAACTGTACCCTCTTCCTTGGTGCCGTTCTTCCACTCGTTGTAGTCGATAGCATCAGCCATAAGAGCCCAAGATACACAGGTGTAGAAGCCAAGACCAAGGCCGTAGAAGACCTGAGCAATAACATAACCTGCAAGACCTGCCATACCGTTGCCTAAGGGGAGGAACAGAAGCAGAGCGCCAAAGGTGCTTACTGCTGCGCCTACTGCGCAAGCTTCCTTTTTGCCGTACTTATCAACGATCTTTTTGATAAAGGGCATAAACAGGAACATGGGCAGATAACCGATAAGCATAACAATACCGGAGATCTTTGCATTTCCGAAATAAGACTGGAACAGAACAGCGGTAGCTGTGGAAGAACCCTGCATACCGATAAACATAGCCATAGCAGCCAAGGTTGCACCGATAGCGGCGCGGTTCTTAAGGAAGTTCTTCATTGCCTTAAAGACATTGAACTTTTCCTGTTTTTCGCTGATGGTTACGGAGTTTTCTTCAACACGGATGGTGGTAGTCCTGAGCATAAAGATAAAGCATACAAGACCGATAGCACCCATAATGGTTGCGGCGATGAAAACGACCTCACCTTTAAGGTTGTTGCTTGCATCGTAGCAGATCATAGGCAGCAAAACCATAGGCAGAATATTACCGATCATAGAGCCGATGGAACGCCATGTGGAAAGCTGAGAACGCTCGGCGCCGTTAGTGGTGATAACGCTCATCATAGAGCCGTAAGGTACATTAGCTACTGTGTAGAAAGCATCCCACAGAACATAACCTAAAACAAACAGAACGCATCTGAGCCACTTGTCTGCATTGGGCAGGGGTAAGAAGAAGAACAGACCTGAGAACAACAGACCGATAGCACCAATAAAAATGTAAGTTTTGAACTTGCCGTGCTTATACTTTCTGCGATCAGCATCAAATAAAGAGCCCAGCAGAGGATCGTTTATAGCATCCCAAGCCTGAACAATAAGCAGAAGGGTTGCATACAGAGTTTCGCCCAGTGCCATAAACTGAGTCCAGAATATAGCCATGATGGAGCTCTTGAGAGCAAAGCTCATATTACAACCCAGATCGCCTGCAGCGTAGGAGACCAGGTCGCGCATACCGAACTTACGGTATCCTCTTTCGTCCAGTTGGACTTCCTTTTTTGCCATGGATTATCCCTCTTTCGTGTGTTTTTTCTGTTTTTTTAACCAAAATATATGTTTAACATATCTCACTACACTATAATACCAAATTGCATACACATCAGTGAGTAATATTTTTGTGTAAAATCGAATTATTTTTGTGTTTCCTGTTGATTTTTCGTCAAATATATATGATAATACAGGAAGAAGTGGAAAAACTTTGTTTATAATAGACAAAAGGACGGTGCATCGTGCAACAAAGCAAGGAGTTCATTTTTCTCAAAAAGATACTTGAAAAATGCCGCGTCAGAGTAACGATTACCAAGCCAAAAAACAGTAAAGAGCTTGACCTAGGTCTGCGAAAAATGCTGGGCATCGACCAAAAGGTTCTTGATGATGAGCTTGTCAGTATGACCCACAAGGTCATATATCGACTTGCCGATATATTCTATTGCCGATATATCTTCTTTTATCTTCCCGATGAGAGCGTTGCGGTATTGGGACCCTATCTTTCCGAGGAGCTTGCCTATGAGCAGCTTTTGGAGCTTGCGGAGCGCTGCTCAGTTCCTGCCGATAAGGTGGGAGTTTTTGAAAAATATTACGGCTCTTTGCCCATAATCGCCGATGACAGCCCCCTTTTCGTCGGGGTTCATACCTTTGCGGAAGAAATGTGGGGCGGTGCGGACAGTTACAGAGTGATGGATATCAACCGCGAACTGTCTGCCGAGGCTGTGCCTTTTTCCAATCATACCGAGATATTTGAAGAAGAAGAGACCAAGTGGAAAATACAGAACCTAGAGCAGCGTTATGCCCATGAAAATCAGCTGATGCAGGCAGTAGAGATGGGCAACAGCCATCTTGCCGAGCAGCTTATGCAGGGCTTTTCGGCAATGGCGTTTGAACGCCGTCTTTCCGACCCTCTCCGCAATATGAAAAATTACTGCATCATTATGAATACACTTATGCGCAAAGCCGCGGAAAAAGGCGGAGTTCATCCCCTCTATATAGACCGACTTTCCTCCGATTTTGCAAAGCGTATCGAGGGAATACCATCAATAAATGCCGTACCTCCCTTGATGGAGGATATTTTCAGCAGCTATTGTCGCTATGTGCGGCAGCATTCCACAAGCAGATATTCACCGCCGGTGCAGCGGGCGATCCTGCATATCGGTACCTCGCTGAACAGCGACCTCAGTCTTAAGACCATCGCAGACGCCATAAATATAAACGGAAGTTATCTGTCCGACCTGTTCAAAAAAGAAACAGGACAGACCATTACCGATTATATAGCCAAAAAGCGCATAAAGCGCGCAACTCGCCTGTTGACTACCACCAAACTTCAGGTGCAGACCATTGCTCAGCATTGCGGAATTTCCGACGTCAATTATTTTTCTAAATTGTTTAAAAAATATACTCAAAAAACCCCTAATCAGTACCGAAATGAAATGAACGGAAGATTATTCCAAGAAAAATGGAGCTAAAAAGTTCAAAAAATGGAAAAATGCCCCCTCTTGCCTTATGCGAAAAACCCCGAAAAATAAGGGTTTTTCGGGCATTTTTACTCTTGCGCAGAGCAAAGGTTATCAGTATAATAAAATCAAAGAAAAAGAAAGGGATTGATAAAATGGAGATCGCACTCGGAATAAAGTATATTGGCGTCAATGACCATCAGGTCGACCTTTTTGAAGGTCAGTATGTTGTTCCCAACGGAATGGCATATAATTCCTACGCAGTCATTGACGAGAAAATTGCAATTTTTGATACAGTAGATGAGAGCTTCATCTCACAGTGGCTTGAAAATATTGAAAAAGCGCTGTGCGGCAGAAAGCCCGACTATCTCATCGTTCAGCATATGGAGCCCGACCATTCGGCAGGCATTGCCGTCTTTATGGAAAAATACCCCGAAGCACAGATAGTGGCGTCCTTAAAGGCTTTTCCCATAATGAAAAACTTCCACGGCACCGATTTTGAAGAGCGCCGTATAGTTGCAGGAGAGGGCACTACCCTTTCCCTCGGAGGAAGAACGCTTACATTTGTCACCGCCCCTATGGTACATTGGCCCGAGGTCATCGTCACCTATGACGAGCTGACCAAGACCCTTTTCTCCGCTGACGGCTTCGGCAAG
>CAZOSH010000106.1:0-4878 GCA_964582395.1 uncultured Oscillospiraceae bacterium
GAATCGAACCTGTAACTAACCCTTAGGAGGGGTTTGTTATATCCATTTAACTATGGAGGCATATTTACTTGATATGTGTGTGCCCTTGCAAAGAATCATTTTATCTGTTAAAATTAGAATTGTCAATAAGAAAGGGAGGCGCTTTATGAAAATCTTGGCTATAGGCGATGTTTGCGGAAGACCTGGTGTGGATATACTCCGCTCAAAATTGCATCATCTCAAAAAGACGACGGGCGCTGACCTTGTTATCGTCAACGGTGAAAATGCCTGCGGCAGGGGAATATCCCCCGAGCTGGCAGACGATATTTTTCAGGCGGGCGCCGATGTTATAACATTGGGCAATCATTCCTTTGTCAATCGGCAGATATGCGACTATTTAGACGAACGGAAAGATATAATTCGTCCCGCCAATCTGCATCCCTCTCTGCCCGGCCGCGGCTATACGGTGGTGGATGCGGGGGCGTACCGCGTTTGCGTGGCAAACCTTCTCGGCAGGCTGAATATGGACTTTAACGCTTCCTGTCCCTTTGCCGCGGCGGATAAGATATTAAAAGAGGTAGAGGCAGACCTGTTCGTCTTTGATTTCCACGCCGAAGCAACCAGCGAAAAACGGGCATTCGGCTTTTATCTTGACGGCAGAGCCGCGGCGGTATATGGTACCCATACCCATATTCCCACCGCCGACGCTTGCGTGCTCCCCAAGGGCACAGCCTATATGACCGATGTGGGAATGACAGGCTCTATTGAGTCGGTCATTGGAATAAAGGCAGAGCAGTCCATTCAGTATTTCAGGGGCTATCTTGCACCGAGGTTTGAAGCGTCGGATAAGGATTGCCGAATTCAAGGATTTTTATTTGAAACCGACGGAAGACTTGCCGTTTCCGCCGAGCGAGTAGAGATAAGGTGATTTTAAGTGGCAGAGCTTTTAAGAAGAGAAAAAGATAATTTTATATATTACACCGCACCCCAGCTTGACGCCTATCGGCAACTAAGCCACGCGTTCTTTACAAGAGCGGGCGGCGTGTCAGATGGTGTGTATGATTCACTGAACTTTAGATTTGCAGGTGAGGATAAATATGAAAATGTCATCCAAAACCACTTGCTTGCAGGTCAGCTTTTAGGCGCTGAGCCTCAGAATATCGTTTGCACCAATCAAAAGCATACCGACACTATCCGTGTATTTAAGGACACTGTGCAGGAGTTTGACCCCTCGGAGCCGGTGGATGCACTTATTACAGATATAAAAGGACTTTGCCTGACGGCATATTTTGCCGACTGTCAGCCTATAATGTTTTATGACAGAAAAAAGCAGGTCTGCGCCATCGTTCACGCAGGTTGGAGAGGCGTTGCCAACGCGATCGCCATTAAGACTCTGGATAAAATGCGTGATATATGGGGTTGTGAGGGAAGCGATATTATTGCGGCAATGGGACCGTCCATCTGCAGGGTTTGCTTTGAGACCGACGAGGATGTGCCCTCACAGCTTATGGAGACCTACGACGGGTATGTTTCGGAGTATATTTTTAAAACGGGCGATAAATGGCACGTTGACCTGAAAAACATCACCTACAGAGCCCTTGTGCAGTGGGGACTTTCCCCTATAAACGTAAGCGTATCAAGCCTTTGCCCCGCCTGCACACACGAGCATGAGCTGTGGTGGTCGCAACGCAGGAACGGCGATGAACGGGGTGTTCAGGGCGCAATGATAATGCTGAAATAAGAGCAAAATGTTGAGCGCTCAAAAAAATAGTAGCATTTTTATTATATATGTGCTATAATAGCTTGAAGTGAGACAAATAACTTGCCTAAAAATGAAAGGAGGCAGTTTATGCAATTTTCTACTGACCTTGGTATTATAGGTATTTCAAATGATGTTATCGCCACGGTAGCAAGTGACACTGCTTCCGGTTGCTTTGGAGTGAAAGGACTTGCCGACGCCAGCACAATTGACGGCATTGTTCGCATTCTCAAAGGAGAGACCCGTAAAAAGGGAGTAAAGGTGCGTTGCCTTGACGACGGAAGCGTCGCATTGCAGATAAGAATAATCGTACTTAACGGAGTTAATATTCAGGCGGCTTGCCGTTCGATCATTAAGGAAGTTAAGTATACTGTTTCCCAGCGCACGGGAATAACCGTAGGATCGGTTGAGGTACTCGTTGACGCGGTAAAGGCATAATTAGGGAGGGTTCTGACTTGGCGACTAAGAGCGATTCTCAGTCTTCCGTTTACACTGTAAACGGCGAGATATTCAGAGATATGATACTTGAAGCGGCAGCCGAAATTGAAAACGAAAAAGAACTGATAAATGCATTAAACGTATTCCCTGTACCCGACGGTGATACAGGAACAAATATGTCGCTTACACTTAACAACGCAGCAGGTGAGCTGGCAAAGACTACTGCCCCCACACTGAAGCGCGTTTGTGAGATCACCTCTGATGCCTTACTCAGAGGCGCAAGAGGTAATTCAGGCGTTATTACATCCCTTCTTTTCAAGGGAATGTCAAAGGTACTGAAAACAAAAGAAGAGGTTGACGGAGCTGTCTTTGCAGATGCACTGGCAGAAGGCTCGGCAACCGCATATAAAGCAGTTATGAAGCCGGCTGAGGGAACAATTCTCACAGTTTCCCGTTTGGCTGCAGATGCTGCTGTTAAGTTTGCAAGAAAAAACCGTGACACCGAAGCGGTACTGCGCCACGCTATTGACGCGGCACAAAAGGCTTTGGATAACACTGTTAATCAGAATCCCGTGCTTAAAAAGGCGGGTGTTGTTGATGCTGGCGGTTACGGTTATGTTATTATCCTTAAGGCTATGCTGGTAAGCCTTACAGGCGAGCCCGGTATGTATGATAAGAACGCTCAACCCAAGCTGCCCGACGGTACGGCATTTACTGTTGACACCGCCGATTTCAGTCAGTTTGATGAGGGTGAGATCACCTTTACATACTGCACCGAGTTCCTGCTCAAACGTGAGGATCATCGCCGCAGTCCCAACCGTCTGCGGGCATTCCTTGATTCTATCGGCGACTGTGTAGTTGTGGTTGATGACGAAGAGGTCATAAAGGTCCATGTTCATACAGATACCCCCGACCGCGCCTTGGGCGAAGGACTTAAGTTTGGATCACTTCTGACAGTCAAGATCGAGAATATGCGTGAGCAGCACGCAAAAAAGGCTCAGGAAGATGCAGAAAACAAGGCAACCGAGCGTGTAATTGCCGCTCCCGACAACCGTTATGGCTTTGTAAGCGTAGCTGCGGGCGAGGGCGTTTGCGGAATTTTCCGCGACCTTGGTGTTGACAGTGTTGTTGAAGGCGGTCAGACAATGAATCCCTCTACTGAGGACATTCTCCGCGCCGTAGATGCAACACCTGCAAAGACGGTCTTTGTTCTGCCTAACAATAAGAACATCATTATGGCGGCTCAGCAGGCAGTGCCCCTCTCCGATAAGGAAGTTATTGTTATCGAAAGCAAGACTATTCCTCAGGGCGTTTCCGCAATGCTGGCATTCGATCCCGATGCAAGCAGCGAGGATAACAAGGCAAATATGTGCGATGCTATGTCCGCGGTAACCTCCGGTCAGGTCACCTTTGCAGCCCGCGACAGTGACTTTGACGGCAAGGAGATCAAGGAAGGCGACTTTATGTGCCTTTGCGAGGGCAAGCTGATCCACAACAGCCGCGTATTTGAGGCGGTTATTGCAGAGCTTGCACAGACTATGTGCAACAACGATTCAGGCTTTATCACCGTATTTTCAGGTGAGGGCGCTGATGCCACTACCGATGAGCAGGTGCAGAAGGCATTTGCCGCCTGCGCACCCAATGCGGAGATCAACATCGTTCCCGGCGGTCAGCCTGTTTATTCCTACATCGTATCGGTTGAATAATTCAGCAATAATCAAAAAGCCACCCCTTGGGGCACCCTCCGTAAGGAAGGCGCCCCAAGGGGTGGCTCTTGTATCAAAATTAAATAATTGATTTCGTTAAGCGGTATAGCTATTAGCTATGCCGCTTTCTGTTACACACCTTTTCATAGTGTGTAACCCACTATGACACTTTCAGCGTAAAGATGTTAGTGGGTTCAAAAACGCAACTTATATAGAATATCATCCATAGTCGCATTTTGAAATATACCATTATGAACATCGCGATATACTACACTAAGACCTGCTACTCGCCGAAAAGAAAACACGGCAGAGAGCAAGTCCCTGCCGCGAAATAGATTAGACTACTTTTATAGATATTTCACACCCATTTTTTATTGCATTATCTAACCAAGAACACAGTAAATCATACACTTCTTTTGTATCGTCATAATCAAAATGACGATTTTGGTATAATTTTAGGTCAGAGAGGTATTCGTTTATATACGTTATGATTGCTTCGGAATCATCCCCGAACGCACCCTCGCATTGATGATAATCTCTTGTAAACCCTTGCCACCCGTTTCCGTCAAGCTTGGGTTCTCTCAATATATCATCAAAGTATCCATCCCATATATGTAAGATTTGCATATCCGAGTTTTCGGCTTTGATTACAATTTCGGGTTCACCTTCAAATCCCTCATAGAATTTGAAATTATCTATTGTCTTTCCAGTGTCCATTATCCAACCACTCCTTTTGTTGTTGTGTTAATGTGCCTTTTTTACGTGCCATTATTGCATTTTTCCAATCTTGTTTTGATATCCACTTGTTTTTTCCTACCAAAACTTCTTCTTGCTTTGGGCGTGCATTTTTGCCGTAACCAACACCCGATTTTTTACGCTCAACAACCCACGAATTTCCTTGCTCTTTTGGAGCGTTAGGGGTGCGAGTGTGCCAACGGCTTGTATAAGAATAATCACCCTTTTTCCAAGTATATTTAACTTGGTCGTATCCGTTTT
>CAZOSH010000107.1:0-4872 GCA_964582395.1 uncultured Oscillospiraceae bacterium
TTTCGGACACGGAAAGAGTGTTAATAATGATATTTTTGACCTTTTGTACAAGCTGAGACTTGTACCTGTCGTGTATGAGCTCGTGGTCGTTGATTTGCTCAGGCATAAAGTACTCGTTGTCGTATTGTACAATTATAGTTTTCTTCCCGCCTTTGTTAATGAAAACGCCTTTTGCGGTTTTGAAATTTCCTGTCTTGTCCCTGATTGGGAGCTTGATTTTGCCTGTAACAAAAATAGTTTCTATACCTTGCTTTGAGTTTTTCTCGGCAATTCTCTTGGCTTTATCACTGTAAAAATCTTTCGGGATAACTTCGCACTTGTGCCCGAATATTATTTCTTCGGAGGTATTCCCAGCATCTTTGAGAGCTTTGCAATACTCTCTTCGCTGACGCGAGGTTTCTCTCCTCTCTTTATAGCGGCTTGTCCTTCCGTCCACTCTTTGAGTTGGCTTGCCGGCACTCTCACCGTTCTTCCGTCCGCCGATTCCATTTGATAATAGATTTCCGTCGTTTTCTTTGCCATTGTTCGTTTCCTCGCTTTCTGAAATATACTTCAGTTCATCGAAGTAAGCCTCGTTTGCTTCGCCTTTTCTGTTTATTCTCTCTGTATCTCGTCTATCTTGTACTTCAAAGAGATTTTCGATGACATTTCTAAAAGCTGGGCTTCCGTTGCGTTCATGTTGTCCGCGCAAAACTCCAGCATTTCTATTGTCGCTTTCGGTTCCCACGTGTTGAACAGGATTTTCACCACCGTCGACATGTGGCAACCAATCTCTTTGAGATACCCTTTGAGTAGAACTTGATTTTCTGACATGATTCTCGCCATTTTTTTCATCCTCCAATAGGTCTAATAAAATATCATTTTCGACGCTCGACTTTTCACCCTTTGATTCATATAACAAGGTAGGGTTTTCAAAATCCTCGGTACTATAAATCGCAAACACATCCAAACCGTCAACGTTGGTAAACATCCAGTTTGCAGTATCTGTTATACTATTTGTACTTGTCTGAATGTCGTGGCGAATCTTTCGCATTAAACCGTCCAATTGCTTCTTTGTAAGGTCTGTATGCCAAAGCTTTGTCTTGACGCTACCGCCGCCAGTCTCACTTTCACTTTCAAAAACGGAAGTCTGTCCTCCTATTGAGTACCTTATATCATTCTTTTCAGAATTGAATCTCTCAGAAAGAGGAATAACATTGCCGTCATCGCTGGTAGAATATTGAGTTTTTTCTTTTGTTCCGTCACTATATGTTACTTCTACGCTTCCGTCTTCGTTGAAGTGCCGCCCTTTCGGCTTCCTGTTAGCATTAGTCCTATTTTTTGAACGTCCTGTTCCGATACTTCGCCCTTCTCCTGATACAAAGAGATTATCATTTGTATCATCCTTTCTCGGTTTTCGTCCGTCTTGGCTAAAATCGATATGCTCACTGTTGTTTCCTTGTCTAATCCTAAGCTTTTCAACAACCGAATCAAATCTTTTTCCGTCTGTGTTATCATATTCGTTTTCCCTTTCGTGAATGTTTTCAGATGTTTTCCTTCCATAGATATGTACAATGCCATCGTCATCTATTACAAAACGATATGTTATACCGTTAGACAAAGTTTGCGAGATAAGTTGATTTCTTTTGTTGGCGCGCCATGTCAAAGCATCTGATTGTACTCTTTCCTGCTCTGCGTATGGTAGCTTGATTTCATCATACAGCGAATAATCAAACTTTTCAACATCATCAAAAAAAGCATTTTGTATTCTATCGGAATACCGCGTATCATTCTCTTCGGTTTTGAATAAAATACTATTGACAATATCCTCTTTTTGTAGTATATTGTTAGTAGAATCACTTATGGTGTCTGCCAGCTTGGGCAATTGGAGCCCTCTGCTTTGCGACCATGAGTGATTTTTTTCTTTGTCGATATACCTAAGATTTCCAAGTTCTGACTGCGTTTCAACGAAGTTGGCAATATTGTTCTTTCCGTAAACGCTTGATACTCTGTTTACCTTGAAGTGCTTATCGCCTCGATTGAGATGTAACGCCGCAATAACGCTGTTACCACTTTTGTCAGAAAGTTCCGTTATAAGCACAAAAGCATTCGGAACGGTTGCCGAGCTGAATACCATAATCGGGTCGTGTATCGCTTCGGGTAGTCTCTTAATTTCATCAAGACTTATGCTGTGCTTTTCGCCTGTTATTTTAATAATAACATCCTGAGACATTATCACGGGCAAGTCCTTTGCACCAAGTTCTTTGAGAACCGTGGGTGTTTCGCCAAGTTCAAAGTACTCGCTCGACTTCATATTGCCGGAAAGCCAGCTGTCAACAGAGTCGGAAAATGACCGAATGACATCATCCGAAGGTAAAAAATACTGCTGTATAAAACCGTTTTCCGTTTCGTCTAATGAATACGAGAACGCCGCTTCTTCTGTTTTTGAAGTCTTGCTTTGCTTTTTTTCTTCAAGAACTTCGCTTGCATATTTTGCCTCGTTATGTCTCTTGTCGGTTTGCTCGGCAAGAGAAGCGTCACTCTTTGATGATGAACGTATGGGCATTACAAGACCAATGTTTTCACCGCCAGGATTCTTGATAACCATTGCGCCGTTCGGCTTCTCGGGATTTACCCAGAACGTGTTGCCATCTTTAGAAAAAGCATCAACAAACTTTTGGTTATACAGATAATAATTGCCACCGATTTTGAAAGAATATGCACGAGCAGTGCTAGGCACATCTACAACTCTTGGGTCTCCAACAATCTGCAAGTCAGCATCTTCGGTATAATACTTTGTCAAATCAAACTCGCCATTTTCTGAAATGTCCGAGTTTTTCTTTTTTACATAGGACTTGACTTTTTCTGTATCAACCAAGGATTTGTGTATTCCGACAAAGCCGTTGGTCACATACTCCTTGCCTATGATTATTCGCTCTGAGTCCTTAAAAGCACTTTCGTACCCCTTGGGCTTCTTCAAAGTAACTATGCCGTTCTTTAAAGAGAGATATTTGGAGTTTTCAGTTCCCTGTCTTGGGTCTGTTTTTAGAGCTGATACATTTCCTCCAGTATATCCTTCGCTTTCTGTACCCAGTATTCCTGTTTGTTCTCTCTCATTTTCTATATTCTCCTTAACATTTGTGCTTTCAGTGTTGACATCTGAACTTTTTGGTGCTATAATGTCAGTAGAAGCTGTACTATTGGTCGTCTCGGACGTAGAGGAAAGGGCATTAGCATTTTCCGCAGTAGCAAGGCTTCTTTTTTTATACATTGTTATTACGGATATATCGTGGTGTTTGCGTGATACGTAGGCTACCACGTATTTTTTGTTGTCAATTTCCTTTTCAAATTCCAGCGTAGGCTTACCCTCATATTCTTTTTCGGAAAGACGTACGTCATCGGGGTTTGATATAATTTGAGGAATCAATTTAATGTCGGCAGGAGTTATGGGTGCTTGTCCCCTTAAGTCCTCTTTTTGGAAGTCGCCGTGAGAATTAAGTAAAATTTTCCTTATTTCATATTTTTTCAATGAAATGTTGTATCCGCTAACATCAACGCCTGCTTCTTTAAATATTCTTTGAGAAGTAACTTCAGGTATCTTGCCAAAGTATATTTTTTGATTCAAATTGATATTGTCAAGCGCCTCGTTTATGAACTCATCAAGTTGATCATCGTTCTCGTATACGACAATGGAATTGCTACTTTCCCAGTTTTTCTTTTCAGTCTCCGAATATGCGGTCGGAGACGTAGGAGCTGAGCCGTTTTCAAACGCCGACAGCACATCAATGCTGGGTTCAGACTTAAACACAAATCCCGGTAAAGCCTTGCCGTCAAGGGTCTTTGCAAAACGTGAATAATATCCACCGGCCTTCTTAGCTTCATCTCTTAATTTTGCAAACTCTTCTTTTGAAATTTTATCATTAAGAGAAACAACCCATATGTCCTCGCCCGTAGAGGTGTGCTTCGTTTTGGTTACGGTATAAGGCTTTGCTTGATCGTTTGGCGCCTCCATCTGTTCTCTGTCATTTTCTGTGTTCCTCTTCAAATCTAAGGTATCGATATTGACGCTATCCGTTTCAGATGATATGATGTTATCAGAAGCAGACGATGAGTCAAGGGGCATTTCCGACGTAAGTTGCAGGCTATTATCAGCATTTGGCACTTGGCTACCAACGCCCGCTTTTATTTTTTCATACACTTCGTCAAGCTGAGCTTTTATAGCATCTGCATTGGAAAAGCCGTTGATATAACCGAGCATACCGGAATCATACGCACTGTTTCTTCCGTATATTTTTCCGATATACCACGCATAAAACTCCTCTATTATTTCAGAGGAAAACTTGTCAAGCGAAACGTTTTTAACGTTATACGAATACAGCTCTGCAATGGCAGATATAAAATGCTCAAAGGCTTCACTCTCGACATTTACGCCATCCGAAATAATATCAATCATTTCGTAGTGATGCTTATACATATTTCCGCGTCGCAAAACGTGAAAAGCTTCGTGATATGCAGTTTCCAAACCATCGATGTCAAGCTCAGATGAAATAAAGACAGTAGTCATATCACCCATACCAAAAGTCAGTCCATCAAACGACTTTTCGGTCACATAGCCACTGTTTGACTGAATGTCGCCACCAAACACAACGACGGTGATACCTAAACTCTCAAGAACTTTTGCACACTCGTTTGAATTGTCATTCCAATCAGCCTTCGGAGCTTCTTTATATGCAACAGCACTTTTGCCATTTGTCCTGTATATATACCCTTCGCTTTGCGCACGAACTTCAAAATCTTTCGCCGATTCTTTTTGTTCTATTCGTGCTGTTTTTCGTCCATTAAAGCTATTCTCATTTCTCGAGAAGGACGACCTGCGTAATATCTCCTTAATTC
>CAZOSH010000108.1:0-4855 GCA_964582395.1 uncultured Oscillospiraceae bacterium
CCCTGCGCCGCGCAGAGGTCATTCAGTATGTCAAAGATAAGTACGGTGAGGATCACGTTGCACAGATCATAACTTTCGGTACTATGGCGGCAAAAAGCTCGGTACGCGATGTCGGCAGAGTTATGGGTGTCCCTTATGCAGAGGTGGATGCCATTGCAAAAATGATCCCCAAGGGACCCAAGGTCACCTTGGAAAGTTCCCTTAAAGAATCTCCCGACCTAAAAAAAGCCTACGACAGCGACCCCAAGGTCAAAGAGATCATAGATATGGCACTCTCCATTGAGGGAATGCCCCGCAACTGCTCCACCCACGCCGCAGGTGTAATTATCGCATCAAAGGCAGTTGATGAGTTTGTTCCCCTGTCAAAGGGAGATCAGGGTGTGGTTGCTCAGTTTGAAATGACCACATTGGAAGAGCTCGGTCTGCTGAAGATGGACTTTTTAGGTCTGCGAAACCTGACGGTCATCGACGATGCCGTCAAGCTTATCAACAAAAACGGCGGCAACCTTGATATAGACAAGCTGGACTATAACGACGAAGCTACCTTTAATATGCTTTCAAAGGGTCAAACTATGGGCGTTTTCCAGATGGAAAGTGCGGGAATGACTCAGGTTGCGGTGCGCTTGCATCCTCAATCGGTCGAAGATATCACCGCTATTATCGCCCTTTACCGTCCCGGACCTATGCAATCCATCCCCACATATATTTCACAGCGCCACCATCCCGAACAGATCACATATCGTCATCCCTACCTTAAAGATATTCTTTCGGTCACTTACGGCTGTATAGTCTATCAGGAGCAGGTTATGGAGATCTTCCGCAGACTTGCAGGCTATTCCCTTGCCCGTGCAGACTTAGTGCGCCGCGCCATGAGTAAAAAGAAATTCGACGTGCTTGAAAGTGAGCGACAGAACTTCATCTTCGGCAACGAAAAAGAGAATATCCACGGCTGCGTAAAGGTTGGAATGAGCGAAAAGGATGCAGGCGACCTGTTTAATGAAATGCTTGATTTTGCCAACTACGCATTCAACAAGGCTCATGCCGTTTGCTACGCAATAGTTGCATACCGCACCGCATATCTCAAATGCCATTACCCCGCCGAATATATGGCGGCTCTGCTGACCTCGGTGCTTGACTCCACCGACAAGGTATCTGCCTATACCGCTCAGTGCCGAGAGATGGGCATCACCGTTCTTCCCCCCGACATCAACCGCTCCTATGCCGACTTCACCGTACACGACGGAAATATCCGTTTCGGTTTGGGTTCGGTCAAAAATGTAGGCGTAGGCTTTATCGAAAAGCTGGTTCAGGAGCGTGACAAAGGCGGCGACTTTACCGACTTCGACGATTTCTGCAGTCGTATGTCACATTATGACCTTAACCGCCGCGCCCTTGAAGGTCTTATCAGCTGCGGCGCTTTTGACAGTATGGGCGTTTACCGCAGTCAGCTTATGCAGGTCTATAATTCTGTCCTAGACAGTGCCGCCGATGAAAAACGCCGCAATATCGAAGGACAGATAAATCTCTTTGACGACCCCGCAACCGGTGATACAAAGACCATTATGCCCAATGTTGCCGAGTACCCCAAAACCGAGCTTTTGGCAATGGAACGGGCTACAACGGGACTTTATCTTTCGGGACATCCCATGCAGGAGCTTAAGGCTCTTTCCCGACGCGTAGGCGCAGTAGATATAGTCAAGATAAACCTTGCCAACGCCCCCGATAATGAGGATGTAAACACCGAGTTTGCCGATGGTTGCTATGTAACCGTCAACGGAGTTATTTCTTCCTTCAAGACCAAATACACCAAGAGCGGAAAGCTGATGGCTATGGGCGCAGTTGAGGATGAAACGGGAAGTCTTGAGTTTTTAGCTTTTGAAACCGCCCTACTTGCAGGTGGAAGTGCCTGCAAGGAAGGTATGCCCGCCGTGCTTTACGGAAGAGTATCCTCCCGCGAGGATGAAGCGGTCAAGCTGGTTTGTGAAATAATCCGTCCGTTAGATGAGGATATGTCCTATGACTTCCCCTCTCTACGCGCTGCCAATATGTCACTGCAGGCATACCGCGACAGCAAGCGCGGAGGTGCTGCTCTTCCCCGCAACCGAAGTCTGTATATCCGTCTTAAGTCGGAAAGCGATCCCAGGCGTGCTGATCTGCTCAGATTGCTTCAGCTTTATCCCGGTCACAGCTCGGTCTGTCTTTTCTATTCCGATACACGCAAAACCGAGACCCCTTCCTTCTATGTTCAGGATTGCGGAGCGCTCCTTAAAAAGCTCTGTGTTATATTCGAGGAAGAAGATGTGGTCTTCAAGTTCAACAAGAGGTAAAAAATGTCCGATTTTGATTTAAGATATGCCACTTTACGCCGCGCCATTATTGAGCAAGAGTTTTCTCAGCTCAATGACAGACAAAAGGACGGTGTTTTCAAGACCGAAGGTCCTTTGCTCATTCTTGCAGGCGCAGGAAGCGGCAAGACAACGGTGCTTATAAACAGAATAATCAATCTGCTCAAATACGGCGCCGCTTATGAAAGCGACGAAGCGCCCGCCTGGGCAGGTGACAGTGAAATGCTCAAATTGGCGCTTTATCTTGAGGATCCCGATTCGGTTTCCGAAGATGAATTGCGCCGCCTTTGCGCAGTTGATCCCCCCTCACCCTATCAAATACTCGCCATTACCTTTACCAACAAGGCGGCAGGCGAACTGCGGGAGCGTCTCAATGTGGCTTGCGGTGAGGCAGGCGCGGATATATGGGCACACACCTTCCATTCCTGCTGCGCAAGGATACTGCGCTCCCATATCACCAAATTGGGCTATACAAGCAATTTCACCATCTATGACGAGGACGATAAGAAAAAGCTTATCGTTTCCATTCTCCGCGATCTGGGCGTTGACGAAAAGCGCTATGATGCCAAGACCATTGCATCGAATATCTCCAAGGCAAAGGATGGACTGATGTCCGCTCAGCAATTTGCCGACGAGGTGGGTCCCGACCCACTGAGGCAGATCGCTGCCCGTGTATTTTTGCGCTATGAAGCGCAGATGCAATCCCTTAATGCCCTTGACTTTGACGATATGATAGTCAAGACGGTAGAGCTGCTCCGCACCTTCCCCGATGTGCTTGAATATTATCAGCGCAAGTTCCGCTATGTGCTTGTTGACGAGTATCAGGACACCAACCACGCGCAGTATGTTCTCTGCAAGCTGCTTTCAGGCGGAAGCAGAAATCTCTGTGTTGTAGGTGACGACGACCAGAGCATTTATAAATTCCGCGGTGCGACCATTGCCAATATTCTTGAGTTTGAGGATCAATACCCCGATGCTATGACCATCCGCCTTGAGCAGAATTACCGCTCCACAGGCAGTATTCTCAATGCCGCCAACGGACTTATTGCAAAAAACCGCGGCAGAAAGGGCAAGAATCTGTGGACCGAAAAGGGTGATGGTGAAAAGGTCATCGCCTATATTGCAGAAAACCAAGAGGACGAGGCACAGTTTATTGCCACAAAGATAAAGGAAGGCTGCCGCTTGGGCGGAAACTTCCGCGAGTTCGCGGTGCTTTATCGAAACCACGTTCTTTCCAACGCGGTGGAATATGCCTTCAAGCGCAACGGCATTCCCTATCGAATCGTCAGCGGTCTCCGTTTCTTTGACCGCGCCGAGGTCAAGGATATGCTGTCCTATCTGGCAGTCATCGACAACCCTGCCGACACCGTCCGTCTGCGTCGTATAATCAATGTGCCTACCCGCGGCATCGGTGCCACCACTCAGGACAGAGTTGCCCTTTTAGCTCAGGAAAAGGGAGTCAGTGACTTTGAAATAATCAAAAACGCCGCTCTTTACCCCGATATTGCCAAGGCCGGCGCCAAACTGCAGGCATTCTGCGACCTGATTGCCGAGTTTGATGAGCTTAAAGGAGGCAATGATCTGCTTTCTCTTTATGACCTTTTGCTTGACAAGTCGGGCTATATGGCATATCTCTCCACCCTTCCCCAGGCAGAGCAGCAGCCCAAGACCGAAAACGTTTTGGAATTGCGTTCTAATATTACCCATTATTGTGAAAGTAATGAAAACCCCACCCTTCGCGGATTTTTGGAAGAGGTCGCGCTCTTTACCGATGTTGACCGCTTTGATCCCGAAGCCGATGCGGTCACAATGATGACCATTCACAGCGCAAAGGGACTTGAGTTTGACAATGTATTCATCTGCGGTACCGAAGAAGGCATATTCCCCTCCGACCGCGCACTGACCGATTCCGAGCAGCTTGAAGAGGAACGCCGACTTTGCTATGTTGCGGTGACCCGCGCCCGTAAGCAGCTTTACATCACCGCATCCGAGCGCAGAATGCTCTACGGACAAACAAGGTTTGCCCATCCCTCACGCTTTATCGGTGAGATCCCTTCCCAGTGCATCAACAAGATCGAAAAAATAAGACCCCGCAATATGTCTCCCGTGGAGTTTACCCAAAGACGGCAGGCGTCCCAACCCTCTTTTATCGGAGTCAAGCGCACCCCCACGGCATCCGCCGCCAAGCCCGCCTTTAATTATCGTGCAGGGCAGACCGTTATGCACAAGAGCTTCGGAGAAGGTATTATTCAGGAAGTCACCCCCATGGGCAACGATGCAATGCTTACTATTACATTTGGAAGCGTTACAAAAAGGCTTATGGCAAAAACCGCTTCACAATTTATGAAAACAATTGACTAAAAAACACTTGTAATTTAAAGCAATATGCTATATAATAAATAACCGTAGCGCGGCTACGGTTATTATGCCGGTGTGTTGGAATTGGCAGACGAGGCGGACTCAAAATCCGTTGGGCTAATACCCCGTGCGGGTTCGACCCCCGCCACCGG
>CAZOSH010000109.1:0-4517 GCA_964582395.1 uncultured Oscillospiraceae bacterium
TCCTCGTACTTGCGGTCTATAAATATGCGCTTTATGTATTGATGCCCTTGTCCACCGGGGTTGCACGTGTAGTAAATCCGCTTCGGGAAGTCGTTAACGCCTCGCAAGCAGGCTGTGATGGTCTTCATCTGATGCTCCGTGAGCATCGTCGCCTCATCGAGAAAGATGATGTCCAATTCCAAGCCTTGTAGGTGGTCAAGGTCTGCGTCCTTTGCGCAATACATGAAGTTAATGGTGCTGCCGTTTCGGAACGTAAGAACCTTGTCCTTGTCGTTGTATTTTGCAAGACCGAGCAGCTCGCTTCGCAGTATCTTGATGTGGTTGTTGATAAGTTCGGGATACGTTCGGCGCACTATGAGGATCTTTATACCCTTGTAAGTACTCGCAAGTATCTTAGCCTTCGCTCTCACCGCCCACGACTTGCCACCGCCTCGCGCGCCGCCGAATCCCACGTGCTTTTTGCCTGCGGTCAAGAATGCGTACTGTTTGTCGCTCAACTTTGAAAAGTCAAGAGTGCACGTCGTCATACCTTGAACTCCTCCGGCACTCCGTCTATGACTATCGCCGCGCCGCTGTCGCCCTCATCCTTCTCTGCCTGCCTCTGGAGGCTTGCAATACGAGCCTCCTGCTCACGCATATCCGCATCGCTCTTAATCATCTGTATGTCTTTAATGTCTTTGAGCGAGGCCGATATCTGCCTGAACTCTTTTGTCGCCCAATCCCCATCGGGAAGAGCATCCACGGCTTTCTCGATCTTTGCGAGAAGTTTGTCAGCGACCGTCTGTATCCGCGCCGCCTTTCTCACGCTATCGTTTGACATTTTTGAAAGTGTTTTCGTAACAAGCTCGTCTTGATAGCGTTCCTTTTCTCCTGCCCATCCTTCTCGCCCTGCTCTGTTAGCTATCGTGCTTCTGGAAATGCCGTACTTTTTCGAGAGCCTCGTGTAGGACGACGCTTCGTCTGTGATGTATTCTGTTTTGACTTTTTTCCAGTCCCAATCCACGAAATGCCCCCTTCCGTCTTTTGTCGAAAGATATAATAAGGGGAGGCTCGAAATTCTCGAACCCCCCCTAAATGCATAAAAAATGCAGATTCCGAAGCTGAAATCTGCATAATCTATAGATAAAATTATAAAAACAGTTATAATAATATATATAATATATTAATAATATAAAGATTATCTCTATATTAGAGATGTCTAAAAGAGAAAAAGAAAACTATATAAAAGAAAAAGAGAAAAGGCACTCACATGAAAGAATATGATTTTCCAGCATTTTGTAATTTCGGCAAAGGCGACAGCGGCGAGTCTGTAATCACATTCGAGCTTACAGATGAAGAGTCTGCTCGTTTGGATGCTCTTGCTTCAGACGAGGATGTATATTTTAACGAGTTTTTCCGTTGCTCCAAACTCGAAGACATCTACAAAAAAGTATACACCGCTGCCGTCGAGCAAATTACCGAAGAGCTGATATCCTATGACATAGTTGAAAACAAACCTGATAATTGGAAAGCATCCGACGATTACTATATTGAAGTTCTTTTTCCAACAAAGTTTGAACCATAAAAAGAGAAAAGGCACGGGGAAAGTAGTAAAAACCCGTGCCTTGCCATTTATGAAACGGCTGAAAAATTCGCTCGTATTATATCATGTGTGGATACAATATGTAGCCCCTGCTTTATCCCACATGTCCACTAATCTCTACCTCCGTTCTCGGATCATCCTTGTCATATAATACTCTGCTGCCGTCGTGTGCAGCCACTATGCCGCTGTGGTCGTCTTTTAAGAGTCCCGCTTTTACCATCACATCATCCACCGCTTCAAGCAGATTGGTGAGGTCTACGCGCCGCTTGGTCGGCATATAAAACAGGCACTTCACATTGACCGCTTCCTCTATGGGCGCGTCCGGGCGCGGTATGAACCACGCCGCAAGCCGCTCGTATTCCTTGTACTGCTCCGATGGTGCTACAAACCTCTTGCCCGCCGCCTTGTTCACGAGAATCCGCTGACTGTTTTTCTTCGTAACGGGCGGCATCTTTATCGTAAACTTAATCATCGTTGAACTCCCTCTCGTGCTGTGCTGCAATCGCGCATTTTGCATAGTCACCTTCGCAGAACCGCTCACTGTAGTCAGCCTTTGCCTGTGGATGCGAAAAAGCCTGATGCACCACGCTGTCTTCTACAAACCCCTCGCAGTAGATAATCTGCTTTTCCTCGCTTTTGTACCACGGACATATCGCGCTGTCGCTTGTATATTTTCTTTTTTTTGCCATGTTGATGGTCTCCTTAACCTAAAGTCCTTTCAGCCATCAACATTACCCCCGCCACTTTTCCTTGCATTACGCTCCCTTCTGGTTTTTCTCCATTCCGTGTTTTTCCCGTGCCGAAGACCCACGCATTGCCGTAGACCTTCGCATTGTCGGAGACCCACGCACCGCCGTCTTGGCTCAAGTTGGATTCTTTTTCTATCCACCCGCCAAGTTCTCCTGCTTCTACATTTCCAAACGCTATAAGTGCTTTTATGCGATATAGTGCTCTACCGAACACGACCTTTGTTTCCGTTGTTAATTCAAATTTTTTCATTTCTCTTCCCCTCTACTAATTCGCTATTGTCGTATATGTTGCCGATGACTTCCGCATCATCCCACATTTCTTCAAGATATAGTTCTTCGTTTGTGTCCTCGTAAAAGTCCATGACAAACGCACACTTCTCTTCGCTCCATCGGACAAGGAAAACTCCGTCAATGCTTTGACCAATATCCCCTTCAAAAATCCGCTTGCCGTTCTTGCCCTTTAAGCCTGTGTACTGTCCGACAGTTTCGGGGATAACTTCCCACGCTTGCATACTTCTCGGCATATTCCAATCCGCAAAGGAATTTACAGTTATCATGTACTTAATTTCATCGGATTTTAGTTTATCGCCACCGACAACGCAAGGCTGTCTTGTTTCCCATACATGGAAACCACCCTCAACCCATTTGCCGCAGTCAATCTGCTTCCCTCTAAAAAGTATCTCTCTCATGCTTCCTCCTGCTTTTTCTCGGTCTTAAACATAACAACTCTGACAATCTCATAAGTTTGTATTTCTTCCTGCTTAAACGGGAATTTTCCGCAATGTGGGCAAGTAATTGTGCGCGTCATTTCTTCTTCCGAAAGTCCATAACCTACCCAATTCGCATTTGTGTCAAGTATTACCGCATCTTCTTCCGCTTCCTTATACGGATATATATAACTGCTATCTGACCCATCATAGTTGAACATACTTACACGAAGAAATCCTATTTCTTTACCGCATTTTTCACACTTCATCATGCTCTACCTCACGCATATCAGCTCCGCAGTTTGGGCAGAAATTCCACCTTCCCGTATTTGCAGAGAACGCACTCCTGCAAACAGAACACTTTACCGTTGTATATCCTGCAATCGGCTTTCCTATCCACTCCCCGCGCACTCTCTCTACTACATCGGCGGCAGGTGCTTCGTTTAGCACGTCTCTCACATCGTTAAGGTCACGAAGGTTTCCAAACACTCCCCATCGCGGAAGACCAGTTTCTATTTTCTCCAATGCCGCCTCGCGCTCTACGTATTCTTTCATGCTCACACCTCCTGTAAGAACCCCGCAAGCGGGCATTTGCCGTCTATACTTTCAAACTCCCACGGATATGTCGCGGATATGTCTTTGTAGAGTTTGCATTTCTTTGCGTCCTTTTCGCACTTGTCGCAGATCAGGCATTCGTAATTCATAAGCCTGCTCACTATTCTGTCAAGCTCTTTCGCGGGAACGCACACATACTCCGTTTCCTCGCGCTTCACAACGTCGTACTTGAGCTTTATCTCGCAAACCGTGTACTTCAGATCTGTTTGCATCAGCTTGAGCTTATTCACAGGCACGGTGGCAAGCAGCTTCGCCATGAGCTTCTCCGAAAGACCCTGTATCTGGCGCAGCATCCTCCACCCATCTCCTGTGCTTTTACAGCGTTTTTCGAGATCGGGAGCGAGAACATTGAAATTGTTTACCATCCCGAATATGCCTCGTAGCGCATGGTATTCTCTGTTGGAGAGCGAAACGCGCTCATATTCTGAACTCTTCATAGAACATCCTCCACTCCATCGCCATGCGCTCTGCCTCTTTCTTGTCCGTAAACACCCTTTCTCCAAAATCCTCAAGCTTGTAATCTACTCCGTCAGGGGTCTCTATGACCACCTCTCCTGCCTTGCTGTGCACACCGAAGTAATCAAGTCTCTCGGACAGTATCTCGGCTTTCTCTTCGCCGTTGATGTACTCCGTTATATCGTATATCTCCCCACCGAGCCTCACGGGAAGCACCACCACACCCTGCTCCATCAGGTAATCTGCAAACCCTTCGTAAGTGTTATACTCACAAGGATTTCTTCTCAATATTTCAGCGAGTCTGTCTCTCATAATTCCTCCTAAAGACGATGCAAAGGGATTGCCGCCGCTTTCTCTTGCGCATTGCGCTGTGAGTACGCTCCCGTTATTTTCTTCTCCTCGCCCTGC
>CAZOSH010000109.1:4527-4753 GCA_964582395.1 uncultured Oscillospiraceae bacterium
TGCTACTGCTTTTAGGCGAAACCGACGACGAGCTTCTTCTCCTCGCCCTGCTCTCTCTGGTCCCACTCGACGATCGCGGACTTCCATTTCTTCATCTTAGTCTTGCCCACCATCCATCCCTTACCGTCGTAGAAGTGCCAGAAGGCAATGGGGTCAACGTTGTTCCTTCGTTCTTCGCAGTATGCCTTAACCTCTTCCACAGTCGGAGGAACAAATCGTGTGCTTT
>CAZOSH010000110.1:0-4720 GCA_964582395.1 uncultured Oscillospiraceae bacterium
ATGCTTAAAGCCGAAGTTTTCATAGTAACCGATATGTCCCGTGGCAATATAAAGCTTTTTAAAGCCTGCCGCCGCGGCATCCTTCTTTGCTCGCTCAAGCAATACTCCGCCCAGCGCTCTGCCGCGGTATTCGGGAGAAATATAGATTGCACAGATCCAAGGATAAAGATCCTGACGGCTGATAAAGTCGTTGGTTATCAGTCCTGCACAGCCTACGATGTGGTCATCCTCTTCAAGCAGATACCACTGAGGCAGGGGTGAATCGGTATGCAAGCAATAGGAAATGCAGTTTTCATAAACCCGCTCGTTTTCTTCGGTTGCCCAAATTTCGCTGATGTAGCGGATCGCGGCGCCCTTATATTCGGGCTGTTCTCTGACTGAAATGATATGCACTCTTTCTGCTCCCTTCTCTGCGATTATATCGGCTATTTTATAAACGTCTCCTGCTCCCATAGTGATGATTATATCACCCTGTTGGGCGTTATTTACTACCCATTCGGCTGCCTGCTCCATAT
This sequence comes from uncultured Oscillospiraceae bacterium, assembly GCA_964582395.1. Taxonomy (GTDB): domain Bacteria; phylum Bacillota; class Clostridia; order Oscillospirales; family Butyricicoccaceae; genus RGIG3513. The sequence goes on from CAZOSH010000110.1 coordinate 516, forward strand.
TTTCTGCCCATTCTGCGCCTTGGATAAGCTCTGCAAGACACTGAGCCGAAACGCCAAGATCATCAGTCTCACGCGCCGAATAGATGGGGCAGATCATAAGCTTGTCGGCATAGCTTAAAGCCTTGGCAAACTCATCAAGCAATGATGCCGTTCTACTGTAGGTATGGGGTTGGAAAACACAAAGCACTCTGCCGTCGGTCATATCCTTTGCCATTTTCAGAGTGGCTTCTACCTCGGAGGGATGATGGGCATAGTCGTCATATATCTGTGCGCCCTTCCAACGGCCTATTTGCTCCATACGGCGACCCACGCCCCCGTATTTACGCATTCCCTTTTCAAACTCCTCGGAGGGTATGCCCAAAGCAATTGCACAAGCGGCGCACGCCAATGCGTTGCTGACATTGTGCTTGCCTGTCACATTCAGGTCAAGACAGCACCACAGCTTGCCTCTGTAAAAGACTTCGCAGCTGCTCTTTTTGCCGATCTTAACATTGACGCCCCTGACATCACAATGCTTTGCAAAGCCGAATGTAAGTATCTTTCGGTCAACGCCCTTGATGGAGTTAAGCGCCATGGCATCGTCGCCGCAGACTACCACCGTTCCGCTTTCAGGGGTGCGAAGGGCAAACTTTTTAAAGGATTCCGACACGGCATTTATATCTTTAAAATAATCAGGATGGTCAAACTCTACATTGAGAATGACCGCAACGGTGGGACAGAACTGCAAAAAGGAATCCTTATACTCGCAGGCTTCGGCAACTATAAGTCCGTTGCCGCCGATCCGCAGTGTGCCCGCAATGGTGGAAAGCTCGCCGCCTACCATAACGGTGGGGTCAAGTCCCGCGCTGATGCCCAAGGTTGCAAGCATTGCGGTAGTGGTGGTCTTGCCGTGTGTTCCCGCAACACAGACCGCCTTATGGTAGCCACGCATCAGCAATCCCCAAGCCTCACTGCGCTCCATAACGGGGATATTCTTTTCCCGCGCCGCCACTATATCGGGGTTATCGTCGTGAACCGCCGCGGTGCGGATAAGCAATGCCGCGCCGTCTATTCCCTGTCCGTTTTGGGGAACCTGAATAACAGCGCCCTGCTTTCGCAGTGACTCTATAGCCTTGCTCTCATCGCGATCAGACCCGTGAACGACAGCACCCATATCAATAAGCAGACCTGCCAATGCGCGCATAGAAACGCCGCCTATTCCGCTGAGGAAAACAGGCGCTTTTGACGCTATCAGATCCATAAACTCTTTATATTGCATAGTTACACCTCTTTAATAGTTCCATTATATTACATCTTGGTCAAAAGATAAACACTTTTTTCGCAATCTGAATATTATATTTAGAGAGGAGTGATGTATATGACCAAAAAACAGCCTGTTATCGCCCTGTCGGATGGCGGCAAAAAGCACGAATACTTGGCTGAAATGCTGAAAGGCAACGGCTATGCCGTAGAGATAACCGACGAAGATAAGGCGCGGGGCGCAGACCTTTACATAACACCGAAGCTAAAAAATACCCATGCCTTTGAAGGCAGTCCCACCAAGGTTATTGAATATCTCGCCCTTGGGGATTTCAAAGCCGCCAATGGTATTCTCACCGCCGAAGCGGCTTTGGCAGTGGCAATGGAACACACCGACTTTTCCCTTGCGGGCTGCAGGGCGCTTGTGACAGGAAGCGGAGCTATTGCCCTTCCCCTTGCCCGACGACTGAAGGCTTTGGGCGCATTCGTAACGGTGGGGGCGCGAAACACAGCGCTGTTGGAGCAGCTGAGATCAGAGGGCATTTGCGCTGTTGAGCTTTGCTTTGCAGGCGGAGAGTATGATGTTATTTTCAACACCGTCCCCGCCCTTATTTTTGACCGAAAAATGCTTAGCACTATAAACCGCGACACCTTGATCATCGACTTGGCTTCACTGCCCGGCGGGGTAGATAAAGCCGCCGCGGAGGAGTTGGGAATATCGGTAATTTCCGCCCTTGCTTTACCGGGGAAATATATGCCCAAAACTGCCGCAAGAGTGATCTATACATCGGTCCTCAACCAAATTAAGGAGGAGATACTATGACCGGACACCGAATCGGGGTGGGCATCTGCGGCTCTTTTTGCACCTTTTCGCAGATACTGCCTGTACTCAAGACCCTTTCCTGCTCAAACGAAGTCACCGCAGTGCTTTCTTATTCCACTCAGGAAATAGACACCCGATTTTACCGAGCCGACGATTTTAAACGTGATGTGATAAATGTCACGGGCAGAGCGCCCATAACCACTATTTCGGGGGCAGAGCAGGTCGGGCCTCAGCATCTGTTTGATGTAATGCTCATTGCCCCTTGCACGGGAAACACAATGGCAAAGCTTCGCTATGGCATTACCGATACACCCGTACTTATGGCGGCAAAAGCACATCTGCGAAACAACAAGCCCCTTGTTATCGGCTTTTCAACCAACGATGCTTTAGGTGCTGCCGCACCTAATTGGGGTGAGCTTTTAAACCGTCGGAATATCTATTTTGTACCGTTCTCTCAGGACGATTATGAGAAGAAACCACGCTCTATGTCGGCTCATTTCGGACTTTGCGAAAAGGCATTGGAAGCGGCACTCCGCGGTGAACAACTACAACCTATAATAGGATAAAAAAGGACGGAGAGAATATCTCCGTCCTTTTGGTTTTATCGGTTATTAAATTAATACATTCCCATATCGCCGGGGTTCATTGCAGGTGCTGCGGGAGCGGGCTCCTTCTTATCTGCAACTACCGACTCGGTAGTGAGTACCATAGATGCAACCGATGCTGCATTCTGCAGTGCGGTGCGGGTAACCTTGGTAGGATCGACGATACCACTGGAGATCATATCGCAATATACTTCCTTGTATGCGTCGAAGCCATAACCGACCTTACGGCTGTTCTTGATCTTTTCGATAACAACGCTGCCGTCGATGCCTGCGTTGTAAGCGATCTGACGAACGGGAGCTTCAAGAGCCTTTGCAACGATGCGTGCACCGGTCTTTTCGTCGCCCTCAAGAGTATTTACAAGCTTTGAAACTGCGGGAATAGCATTGATATATGCAACACCGCCGCCTGCTACGATGCCTTCTTCAACTGCTGCGCGGGTAGCATTGAGAGCGTCTTCGATGCGGAGCTTCTTTTCCTTCATCTCGACCTCGGTAGCAGCACCGACCTTGATAACTGCAACACCGCCTGCCAGCTTTGCAAGGCGCTCCTGCAGCTTTTCACGGTCGAAATCGGAAGTGGTATTTGCGATCTCGTTGCGGATAGCGCCGATTCTGCCTGCGATGGCATCCTTGTCGCCTGCACCATTAACGATGATGGTGGTCTCTTTGAGAACCTTGACCTGACCGGCTCTGCCCAGCATTTCCATAGATGCATCCTTAAGCTCGTAACCAAGCTCTTCGGAAACAACGATACCGCCTGTGAGGGTTGCAATATCCTTCAACATTTCCTTACGTCTGTCGCCGAAGCCGGGAGCCTTGACTGCAACGCAGGTGAAGGTGCCGCGGAGCTTGTTGACGATAAGGGTGGAAAGTGCTTCGCCTTCAACATCTTCTGCAATGATGACCAGCTTCTTGCCGCTCTGAACGATCTGCTCAAGAAGGGGGAGAATTTCCTGAGTGGAGGATATCTTCTTATCGGTAATAAGAATGTAAGCATCATTGATGACTGCTTCCATCTTATCGGTATCGGTGACCATATAGGGGGAGATGTAGCCGCGGTCAAACTGCATACCTTCAACGATCTCGCTGTAGGTCTCTGCGGTCTTGGACTCTTCAATGGTGATAACGCCGTCGCTGGAGACCTTTTCCATAGCCTCGGCAATCAAAGCGCCGATGGAATCATCGCCTGAGGAGATAGCTGCAACACGTGCGATGTCTTCGCTTCCGCTGACCTGACGGGCATTTTCCTTGATCTGCTGGGTAGCAACCTCAACAGCCTTTGCAATACCCTTTCTTACGACCATGGGGTTTGCGCCTGCAGTAACATTCTTAAGGCCTTCGCCAACAAATGCCTGAGCAAGCAGAGTTGCGGTGGTAGTGCCGTCACCTGCGATATCATTGGTCTTGGTTGCCACCTCGCGGACGAGCTGTGCGCCCATATTCTCGAATACGTCGTCAAGCTCAACATCCTTTGCAATGGTAACACCGTCATTGGTAATGAGGGGTGCACCGAACTTCTTATCAAGTACTACGTTTCT
>CAZOSH010000111.1:0-4691 GCA_964582395.1 uncultured Oscillospiraceae bacterium
CTTGGGCGGCGGTCACGATGAGCGCGAGCAGACCCTTAATCAGTTGCTGGTTGAAATGGATGGCTTTGGAAATAATACCGGTGTTATAGTAATTGCAGCAACTAACCGTGCAGATATACTTGACCCCGCATTGCTTCGTCCCGGTAGATTTGATCGCCAGATATATATCGGAGTTCCCGATATTAAGGGAAGAGAGGCCATACTCAACGTCCACGCACGCAAGAAACCCTTTGAAGATGATATCAGCTTTGAGTCTATTGCAAGAAGCACTGTAGGATTTACCGGTGCAGACCTTGAAAATCTTCTTAATGAAGCCGCCCTTCTTACTGCAAGAGCAGGAAAGAAGAAGATAGGTAATCGCGAAATAGACGAAGCATTCATTAAGATCATTATGGGTAATGAAAAGAAGAGCCGTGTTATCAATGAGCGTGAGCGTAAGCTTACCGCTTACCACGAGGCAGGCCACGCCTTGGCAGCACGCTTGCTTCCCACTCAGGATCCTGTTCAGCAGATTTCAATTATTCCTCGCGGCAGGGCGGGTGGTTTTACACTCAATATGCCCAAAGAGGATAAATATACTGCATCCAGAAACGAAATGCTTGATGAGCTTGTTGTTCTTCTTGGTGGACGTGCTGCAGAGCAACTTCGTATGGATGATATTTCTACGGGTGCATCCAACGATATTGAGCGCGCAAGCGAACTTGCCCGCAAGATGGTCACCAAGTATGGTATGAGTGACAAGCTTGGACCTATCAGCTTTGGTAATGACCACGATGAGGTTTTCTTGGGCAGAGATTTTGCAACATCCAAGAATATTTCTGATGGTACTGCAAAGGTCATTGATGAAGAGATCAAGGCTATGATAGACAATGCATATCAACGCGCACTTCAGTTGCTTACAGATAATATGGAGGCAATGGAGCGGGTTGCGGCATATCTGCTTGAACACGAAACTATGTATGCTGCAGAGTTTGAAAAGGTCTTTAATGGCGAGAGCATAGAAAAGCCTGAAACTCCTGCAGAATCTGCTGACATTGAAAAGTTAGTTGATACACAGACGGAAGATGTTAAACCTGCAGAATAAATAACATCTGCAGAAGCAGACAATAAATAAAAATATACCGCCTCAAAACAAATAGAGTTTTGAGGCGGTTTTTACAAAAAAAGAAAGGAGTGAGCCTATGAATTTTTCAATGCCGTCGGTGCCTGAAAGAATAATAAACAGATTATACGAGCATGGCTTTGAGGCTTATGCCGTCGGTGGTTGTGTGCGTGATGCACTTATGGGCAAAACTCCTGACGATTGGGATATTACAACAAATGCGGAACCGTATCAGGTGAAAGATATTTTTGCTGATGCTAAGGTGATCGAAACGGGTATTGCTCACGGAACGGTTACGGTTATTTTGAACAATGAACATTATGAAGTAACAACTTTCCGTTGTGATGGAGAGTATAGCGATCATCGACATCCCGATAAGGTGGAGTTCGCCAAAAGCCTTAAAGAGGATCTTGCCCGTCGCGATTTTACTGTTAACGCAATGGCGTATAACCATAAGGAAGGACTTATTGACCTGTATGGCGGCGCCTGTGACCTGAATAACAAGCTCATACGAGCTGTAGGGAAAGCAGAAAAACGCTTTGAGGAAGACGGGTTGCGTATTTTGCGTGGCTTGCGTTTTGCTTCTTGCCTTGGATTTGAAATTGATGAAAACACTGCATTGGCAATGGATAATTGCAAAGGTTATTTGCATTATGTGGCAGGCGAGCGCAAGTATGTTGAGATATGCAAATTGTTATCGGGACAAAATGCACTGTCGGTGATGTTGAAACATCCCCATATTATCGCAGAAGTGGTACCTGAAATAAAGGCTTGTATAGGATTTGACCAACAAAATGAGCATCATATATATGATGTGTGGGAGCATACTGCCCGTGCAGTTGCTGTTGCACCGAAAGATAAAATAACAAGATTGGCTCTTTTTTTGCACGATGCAGGAAAGCCTTCTTGTTTTTCAATTGATGAAAATGGCGTAGGTCATTTTTACGGACACGCTAAGCGTAGCATAGAGCTTTGTAAAACCTTCTTTTCGAAAAGCGGAGAAGCAAGTGAGATCAGACAAAGGGTTGAAAAGATTGTGGAGTATCACGACAGTGAGATATTGCTCGATGCAAAGAGTATCAAGAGATGGCTGAGAAGAATGGGTGAGGAGGATATTTTCAGACTCGTTGATGTTAAAAGAGCGGATTGTCTTGCTCAGGCACCCAAGCATCGCGATAGAATTGATAAGCTTGAAAAACTTAGGTCAATGATAGGCGAAATATTGGAACAAAAGCCCTGCTTTACGCGGGCGCAACTTGCCGTAAATGGCAGGGATATTATGAACTTAGGCGTCAGCGGTGTTAAAGTTGGCGAAGTTCTTGATTATTTGCTTGATTTGGTTATAGATGAAAAATGTGTAAATGGCAAGGACGAACTCCTTAAAAGGGCTGAGTATTTTATTGATATGCATTGAAAAATATGGTATTATCTGTCATATAAAGAGTATATGGAAAGGTGTGGAAATCAATGAAAAAAGCAGTAACGGCAATATTGCTTGTCATATTGCTGATGATATGCGGTTGTATTCCTGTTAATGATACGGTCATAGAGTGGAAAGAACCTTCTTCATCTGACACACCTGATATTTCTGTATCACCTGATGAAACTGTCATTCCCTCTACACCTGATGAGCCTGCTGTGCCAGATGAGCCTGCTGTGCCAGATGAGCCTGAAAAACCTGATGAACCGGTAAAACCTAAGAATACTGTTATCAAGATCGTTGCTGCGGGAGATAATCTGCTTCATAATACTATCTCTTTTGATGCAGCTAAGGATGACGGCACATATGATTTTTCAAAGATATACGATCGCATCAAGCATATACCTACTGCGGCGCAGATATCCTTTGTAAATCAGGAAATAATGCTTACGGGGAAAGTCAGCGGATATCCCAGTATGGAAGCACCTGCAGAAGCGGCAGATGCCTTGATAGGTGCAGGATTTAATATTATTAATCTTGCCAGTAATCACACTCTCGACAAGGGTGAAGAAGGACTCGAGGCGTGCATAAAAAATGTAAAAGAGCGGGACTTTGATGCAATTTTAGGTGTTTATGAAACCGAAGAAGAGTCAAAAAACTATAGCATAGTGGAAAAAGACGGGATCGTTTTTGGCTTTTTGTCTTACACATATGGTATGAATGGAGGAAACCTTTCTAAAGGAAACGAGTGGAAGGTAGACCTTATTGATGAACCCAAAATGGTTAAGGATATGAAGGCTCTTCGGCCTTTGTGTGATTATCTTATAGTATCTATGCATTGGGGAGCAGAGTACGTAACAGAACCAACTTCATATCAAAGAAGACTTGGTCAACTATTGTGCGACTATGGTGCGGATCTTATTATTGGAACCCATCCTCATGTTCTTCAGCCTCTTGAAACTCTTATTGCATCAAAGGGGGATCATCAGACAATATGTGCGTGGTCTTTGGGTAACTTTATATCCAATCAGCATAGACTTGATACCATGCTTGGGGGATTGCTTCAGGTAGAACTTGTTTACGACGAGGAAAAGAACCTTATTGAAACCCGTTCGAGTATAATTCCCACGGTAACCCACTATAGCGATAAATCAAGAGATTATGAAATCTATTTGCTTGAAGATTATACCGAAGAACTTGCAAGCGCACATGGCATTAAGAAATTTGCGGAAAGCCCGCTTACTTTACAGTACTTGCAGAAATTGGCAAAAGAAGTAGTTGGAGATAATATTGCTGATGAAGTTTATTGATGGAGTAGAAGTGGCAAATCCCTTCTTTCTTGCGCCTATGGCGGGGGTGACAGATCACGCATTCCGCACAATATGCGCAGAAAAGGGGGCTGCCCTTACATATACAGAGATGGTCAGCGCGAAGGCTTTGTGCTACAGTGACCGAAAAACCGCAGAGCTTTTGAGCATTGCCGATGAGCACAGACCTTGCTTTGCGCAGATTTTCGGTAGTGAGCCCGAAATGTGCGCAAAGGGAGCAGTGCTTGCGCTTAAAATAAGCGGCGCTGACGGCATAGACATCAATATGGGATGTCCTATGCCCAAAATAGTCAAAAATGGCGAAGGAAGTGCTTTAATGCGGGATACGGACAAGATATACCATATTGTCAAAGCCGTAAGTGCCGCAGTGGAGGTTCCCGTCACAGTAAAAATACGTGCCGGCTATGATGCTGAACATATCAATGCTGTTGAGGTGGCTTGCGCTGCTGAAGCAGCAGGGGCGTCAGCGATTGGTGTCCACGGCAGAACAAGAGAGCAGCTTTATACGGGGACAAGCTCAAGGGTGGTTATCGCATCGGTTAAAAGAGCGGTAAGTGTTCCCGTCATTGCCAGTGGTGATGCTTTTTCGGCAAAGGATTGTATTGAAATACTAAAGGATACCAAAGCAGATTTCGTTATGATCGCTCGCGGTGCGCAAGGAAACCCGGACATTTTTGCAAGAGCTTGTGCTTTATATAATGGTCAGCCTGTTCCTGAGCCAGACTGTAAAAGCCTTATGAATGCCTTGCTTAGACAAGCAGAGATAGCTTGCACGCTTAAAGGTGAAAGAAAGGCGGTTGCGGAGCTGCGCAAGCATGCCCTGTGGTATTTGGGACACTTG
>CAZOSH010000112.1:0-4628 GCA_964582395.1 uncultured Oscillospiraceae bacterium
TATGCTTTGATATTGAATGGCAGGCACCGAAAAACGGCGGTGCGCTTGCGCACGAGGGACTGCGTCCCGAGAGCAGTTTTTCCATAGTTAATTCGAGCGAAGCGAGAATTTACTATTAGTTAACTTGAGCGAAGCGAGAATTCCGCATTGTTGCCGAACTGCAGGCACCGAAAAACGGCGGTGCGCTTGCGCACGAAAGGGCTATGCCCTGAGAGACGTTTTTCCATAGTTAATTCGAGCAAGGCGAGAATTTACTATTGGACTCTGAACCCAATTTTTCGCCCGCATTTTGCTTTGAAGCACAACAGAGCGAAGCGAAAAATATGAGTTTGCTTCGCAAACTCGAGGTTCATCGTCAATAGTGCCCAAAAATAAAATCACCCCAGCCGTTTGGCTGAGGTGATTTTATTGGTGAGGGTAATAGGACTCGAACCTATGACCCCTTGCACGTCAAGCAAGTGCTCTACCAGCCGCTGGCTAAAGCCAGCGCAAATAGGAGCTATACCCTCATTAACCGCTTATTTTCAGCTCAAACTGTACGCTTGTTTTCTATAATCAGTATAGCACACCAAGCAGGATAGATCAAGCAGGTTGTGTCCAATAAACTGTACTCATCAAGCACAAACAAAAGCAAATCAAAACAAGTAAAATGAAGCTGAACCAAAAGACAGCAAAGCGTTTCAAAATATCAACTCGAAACAACTTTATATCAGTTTTCATCAAAGCGGGCGTTAATCGTACTGCTTTTTGATTTTATCCACAAACTCCTTCAAACCTTCAACAACTTCGGGCGGAGAGGTGACAACGGCATCCGTGCCGAAACTGCAAATCCAAGAGTAGAACAGCTTGCTTATCTGAATATCTGCACGCACCTTGAAGTGCTTTTCATCCTCTTGGAAATATGTCACGTTGTCATATCCCAAACGCTCAATAACGGCATCACGAATGCCGTCGGTATCCTTGAATAGGATCGACACTCGCACCCGCTCGCCGCTGAACATTGAAAAGCTCTCTTTGATGTATTCCTCGGCGGTTGAGGATTTAAAGTGCTCGTGTTCTTCTATTTCGTCATCAAGCTTTGCAATGTTCGACATTCTGTCGATTCGGTAGGTTCTCAGCTTATCATTAACAGAAGCAAGCAGGTAGAAATTGCCGTCCTTAATGGTGATTTTAAGCGGGCTGATTGGATAGCGGGCACCGCTCCTGCGTGGAGCAAGCCCGCCTTTGAGTGAACGGGAGTTATATGTAAACTTGATTTTGCGGTTTTCCTTGATTGCTTCGTCAATTTGCTCAAGATTGCTGATAAGATACTTCGAGGAAGTCTTGAACACGTCGGTGACATAAGACGAGCTTCGTAAAGCTTTTTCCTCGGCATCACTGCAGAAGGAGTAAATTATATCAAGCAGGCTCTTTTCATTTTCTTCTGATATAAACCTTGCCGAACGCACACACGCCGCAAGCATCTTTAAATCATCAAATCCATAGGGGCGAGCGATAACCTTTGTGCCGTGGGTGGTGGTCTCAATTTCATAGTTGATGCGCTTTCGTTCTGACAAAACGGTAGAGTTTTCACTTATCTCAAGCATCTGTTTAATAGTTCTGAGGTCTCTGCCTACGGAATGATCTTCGCCTTCGATGCCGTAGAGCGCTAAATAGTCTATGATTTTAGAGATGTTTGTAGCGTTGTCGGCATCTGTATATTTCAAAAGATAATGCCAGACAAGCAGGATTTTCATCTTTTGGTTTTCACGCTTGCCGCCGTAAAGGCGATCCTCTTTTTTCAAAGCCATAACGCACCTCGCAACTGTTTTTGAACATTATACCATAAAGCAGGCAAAAGATAAAGCAAAACCCGAAGCGGCGGGCACCGTTTCGGGAGTTTTACTTTTTGGTATGTAGAGTGCTTGGGGTGTGGGTCGGGGCTGGGCTAAATGAGGACGAGGTTTTGGGGGATGGGGAGAAGAATATTATTTGCTGATTGTTTAAATTCTTTTTCTCCACCCTCAATTATATCAATCCATTTGAGAAGGGTACTTTTTCTTATAATCATACGAGCGCTCACTTTTAGCCTGTCCTTGTATTTCACTACATCTTCGAGAATGAAAACGCACTCTCCGTTATCATCTACCATGTTTAACCTACAGTGTGCAAATGCATTTCTAAGATGATAGAACACACTCATAAATTGATTCTTTTCATGATCGTATATACAAATCCGTTCTGTCGAAAAGTCGCTCGGGAAATCATCTAATAAGTTGGCTTTTGTTAAAACCTCGCTCATTTCATCATATTTTGAAGCAGAAAATAGTAATTTCGAATTTGTTGATGCTTGTATTAAATGTTTATTTAGATAATAAGGTTTATGCCACGGAGAACTCCACCCATATTCCGTAAGCGTTTTTGCCATAGACGAGAGATCAGAGCATGGTGAATGAAATACGAAGAAAATCACTATTCTAAAAAGATCCTCGTCATTAAACCGTTCAGGGGCAATCCACTGAAGCCACGTGGCGTTTCTATTTGAATATACCGTCATTTTTATCTTTCCTTCCAAATTCTTTTCGCCACGTACTCGTATTCTTCTTTACAGCTATATTTTCCGTCATAGTAAATATCTCTGCTGATTAAATAACCTTTCTCGTTATAAACATTTATATATTCGTATTCAGAATGAATTTTGCCGTTCTCATAGTATTTTTTACTGACGATATTGCCATTATTATCATATGAGGTTTCATCCAAAAATTCTCCATCGTGATAGTTCTTTTCACTGTAATAGTACTTTTCACTTAATATATTCCCACTATTACCGTATTCATACTCATACTCAGACACCAGTTCGCCGTCGCTATAACACTTTTTGCTTAACACCTTGCCGTTATTATCGTATTTGTACTCATACTCAGACACTACTTCACGGTTTCTGAAACGCTTCTTGCTTACAACAACATTACCGTATCTGTCATATTCGTATTCATATTCATATTTAAGTGAAGAGGATAAAATGGGCTCAGTTTCACCTATAACATTACCAATACTATCATATTCATATTCGTATTCGCATGTATATTTACCGTTCTCATAGTACTTTTTACTCACTAAATTGCCGTAAATATCATATCTGTTTTTGTATGTGCTTTCATCCGAGAGTTTACCATTGTAATAGTACTTTTCACTCACCAAATTGCCGTGATTATCATAGAAGTACTTGTATGAATATGATCCAAATGAATTACTTCTTGATTCACTACTGACTAATGAGACAACTTCTGAATTACAAAAGAAATAAACATTATAACCGGAAAAGCAAACAACGAAAAACGCAATAATCGCTGAGGCAATAGATATGATAGACTTCTTCACCTTTTTCGCCTTGATCTTTCTTGCAAGTGCATCAGCTTTCGCCTTTTCTTCACGCTCTTTAATCTTGTTTTCACAAGCAGTAATCATTGCATGTGCATCACGCCAACCACGAATTCTTGCGAACTCGTTGATTGCCTGCTGATATGCTCCCTTTTTCATTAGTGTTTCTGCTTCAAAGTATATTCCATTCTTCCGCCAAGTTTCCCTGTTTTCTTTCAGCTTCTCGATATCGAAATCGGTCAGTTCTGCGAAAGACTTGCGGCATTTATGGCAAGGCTCGCCGCTTCTATTGATTGCTCCACAGGCACAAAGCCAAAGGTCTTTATGCTTGGTAGGCTCTTTATCGCTCTGACTGTTGCCAATATCTTCTTTGTATTGCTCGGCTAATTCTTCGTCGCCTAAAGCAGATACAAGAGTGCGCTGTTTGGGCAAGGTCTCCCAAGGTGCTCCCGCTTCGTTCCAAAGAGAATTATCCCCAAACGCCACCTCTACCACACGAATAGTGTACGAGCGGGTGGTGGCATCGGGCAAGGCGACAGGCGTTTTGACGCCGAAGAAGTCATCACGCTTTGCCGATAGATCGAGGTACTGATATTCTATCTCGCCGCCAAGCGGGCGACCAACGCTGTCCAAAGGAGTAATTGCAACCTTCACAGCCTTGATCGGCTTGTCCGAAATGTTTTGAATTTTGAGCTGTGCCAACATATTGTCCGTTACGTTGTCTTTAAGTAATGCACCCGCCGCAATCACAACAGGAGAGCCTTGTGCATAAAGGTTCTCGGGCAATGAAAACAGTTTTGAATATCTTTCAGCCATTTCTACCACTCCTTAAAGGTCGGGAAGTTCATCTTTGGCAACGGGTGCATTGTTTGTTGAAGCTGATGCGTTCGTTGATGGAACAACTACGACTTTCTTATCATTTGTGTCAATGACTATTCCAAATGCACAGGTTGTAATTCCACCTATTGCTATTATTGCATAGTCGATCAGAACCATTTGCTCATAAGTTGCTTCAAGTATTTCACTACCATATAAACGCTCATATTTTGCGTGGGCGTTATCATCTATTGCTGATGTGATTCCGAAGATTATGATTGCGATTCCGATAAAAAAACCGATTACTGCACAAAACTTTCTCATAAAAACTCACCTTTTTCTCTTAAAGAGAATCCTTTCTGTCATAAATAAAAAAAGTGCGCAACCGAAGCTGCGCACTTAAAAATGCATAGCTCTGATTGTTGCCACACAATTTTTCGACCATAAAC
>CAZOSH010000113.1:0-4557 GCA_964582395.1 uncultured Oscillospiraceae bacterium
CGGGTGTTTCTCATTTTTTACCCCAAAAATCCGAACTTCACTTTGGCAATTTAGGGATTATATGTTTTCATTTTACCGATTTTACTGTACATTAAAACGGACTTTACTTTTATAAAATTACATAAAATAATTTTTCTCAATCTATAGACATTTTCTTTTTAATTTGTTATAATGACAGTTGATATTTTGATGATATAATGAATCGTATTGTGTACGGGAGGAATATATGTCATTTTTTGTGTCGTCTTCAGATATTCATAATGACATAGTCAGTTTTTCCCGCGAAGACTCAAAGCATATTGCCGTAGTATTACGTATGCGTGAAGGCGATACTATTGTTGTATGCGACGATGTTTCTCAAAAGCATATGTGCCGTATATCTTCAATCAGCAAAGAGTCGGTTATTGCAGATATTGTCTCATCCGAGCACTACAGCAATCAGCCTTCCGCTTCGGTCACTGTTTATGCAGGACTATCCAAAGGCGACAGATTTGATTATCTTATTCAAAAATGCGTAGAATGCGGCGTTGACACTATTGTCCCCTTTATTTCAGATCGATGTATTGCCCGACCTGCTCCTACAGAATACGAGAAAAAAAGAACTCGTTTTCAAAAGATAGCTGACGAGGCTGTAAATCAGTCAAAAAGATCCAATAGGGTCATTGTCAAAAACATTCTTTCTTTTAAAGAAGCTGTCAATTCAGCATCAAACCATGAAACAGCACTTTTTCTGTATGAAGATGAAAATAAACTCTCATTGTCGACCGTTTTGAAGAACTCTTCAGGCAAGGACTACTCCGTATTCACGGGACCGGAAGGCGGATTTTCTGAAAAGGAGACACAATATGCCCTTTCTTCCGGAATGAATGTTGTTTCGATTGGTCCAAGAATTTTACGTTGCGAAACCGCGCCGGTGGCAGCTTTATGCGCCATTATGTACCATACCGGCAATTTTGATATATAATTCGGAGTGTGTAAAATGAGTAAACAAGTTACTAAAAAAGCCGAGGAGCAGATATCCAACAGAGTTTTAACTATGTTCACATTGGGCGCAATTGTTCTTTGGGCTTTAAATTATATTTATAAGCTTATTGATGTTCCAGTAACCCATAAAACAGGATACTTGGTGACAACAATTGTTTTGATTGCCTCTTGCTTGGGCATTATAGCAGGTGTGGTTTGGTATGTATTATCTCGCAAATCGGGTAATGCCCGACTTGATAAGGTCATTAACGGGCTTTCTCTTACAGGTTTCTTTGCCGTTTTAGCTGTGTGTTCCCTGCTTCTTCTTTATAACTATGTCCTTGGTATGAAGCTTATTTATGTTTTCATTCCAGCAGTAGTCATCTTCTATCTTATTTACAATGTTTATCAGCGTGTATTCTTTTGGTTACTTTTAACAGAAGGAATTGTTACGGCTATTGTTTATTTTATTTCCAATTCTTATGATGTAGCATTTAAACTTATTTCTGCTGTTGCCGTTGTAATAATATCTATTGTTTGTATTCTTCTTTGTGTGAAGATCAACAAAGGCAAAGGCGATTTAGTCGTTGGTAAAAAGAGAATATCGGTGTTTGAAAAGAATACAGTTGTTGATGTTAAGGCAGCTTCTTTGATCTACGGGCTCACTTCTTTGATTGCCATAGTCTGCGCTTTTTTACCTATGACCATACTTTTCTATGTACCTTTTGTATTCATCGGATTCCTTGTATGCGCAGCGATTTACTTTACAATTCGTTTAATGTAATATTATTTTTAAAAAAAGTAAAATTTTCTCTTGACAAAACCGGGTGTTATCTAGTATTATAAATATCGCCCGCTGTTGAGCGGGCGTCAAATGGCGGCGTAGCTCAGCTGGCTAGAGCATCCGGTTCATACCCGGCAGGTCGTTGGTTCAAATCCGACCGCCGCTACCATAAATCAGGCCCGTTGGTCAAGCGGCTAAGACACCGCCCTTTCACGGCGGAAACAGGAGTTCGATTCTCCTACGGGTCACCAGCAAAAGGGGAAGTTTTCTTCCCCTTTTAGTTTTTCGGAGACATAGCTCAGCCGGTTAGAGCGTTCGCCTCACACGCGAGAGGTCAAGAGTTCGAGTCTCTTTGTCTCCACCAAAAACGACAAGTTTCGGTAGAAACTTGTCGTTTTCAATTATATGCATCTAGCAGCGAGCTATATATCATCGCGTTGCGTTATATCGTTGAAAAGTTCTGTATTTTGTAGTATAATAAGTACAACATTTTTTACCGAGGTAATTATCTATGGACAGAGTACCAAACGAAGAATGCGCCTCTATATGCGGTCTGTTTTGTGGGGCGTGTCCCGCCTTTCCGGATATTTGTCATGGTTGCTTTTCTGACTATGTTCGTGACTGCTGTAAAAACTGTGCCGACCATGGATTTTTGGACTGCGCAGTAAGTCACAATGTTACTCGCTGCTATGAATGTAAAGAGTTTCCTTGCGATAAACTGAGAGAGTTCAGCACGAAACCCGTTATCAATGGTATTTGTAATCATGCTAATGTGATTCCGGATTCCCTGCGTATGAAAGAGGTTGGTGTTTCCCAATGGATCGACGAGAAGATTATAGAGCATACATGTCCTAAATGCGGCAAATTAATAAACTGGTTTGAAATGAATTCACATAATTGCGATTAGCGAATTGCGTATACTACATTATTTTCCGATTAATGAAAGCGTACTACTTTTTTCATGTATTTATTTTCCCCTTTAAATAGTCTTTCACTAAAGCCTAAGTCAAACCGGCTTAGGTTTATTTTATACTTCGAAAGGATTCACTGATATGATCGGTAAAAAAGTAACGGTTACCATTGACAGGCCGTTAGGAAGCAAACACCCGCAGCACAGCGACATAGTATATCCTATAAATTATGGCTTTATTCCTAATACCATCGCTGAAGACGGTGAGGAGATCGATGCATATATTCTCGGAGTTGATCTTCCCGTCAAAGAGTTTACAGGGAATGTCATTGCTGTAATTCTCCGAAAAAACGATGCGGAAAACAAGCTTGTTGTCGCTCCCGAAAAAGCTATCTTCACGAAAGAAGAAATATACAAACAGGTATTTTTTCAAGAAAAATACTTTGATATAGATATTACAATTAAATAGTTCTTTGCCGAAAATTAATTTTATTGTCATTTTTCTTGCAATATCTGCTTTTTTCTGTTATTCTTGTATTTAATATTTCTTTGAAAAATATTGCATTGGAGGTTTTTTTATGAGTGGAAATACCATACAGATTCTCATAGCAATGGTTATTTATATGGCTGTAGTTATCGGCATCGGTGTAATCTATGCAAAACGTGCAAATAAGAACTCTGAGGAATATTTTCTCGGTGGACGTTCTTTAGGTCCTTGGGTCGCGGCTATGAGCGCTGAAGCTTCAGATATGAGCGGCTGGCTTTTGATGGGACTTCCCGGTGTTGCATATTGGTGCGGACTTGCGGATGCAGCCTGGACTGCAATAGGACTTGCCGTTGGTACATATCTTAACTGGCTAATTGTCTCCAAACGTCTCCGCAGATACAGCGTAAGAGCAAACAACTCTATTACACTTCCCGAATTTTTCTCTAATCGTTTCAGAGAGAACAAAAAGGTAATTATGTTTATTTCCGCAGCTTTTATTCTTATCTTCTTTACTGTGTATGCATCCAGCTGCTTTGTTACATGCGGAAAATTGTTCTCTACACTTTTCGATGCGCCCTATATTTCAATGATGATCGTAGGTGCAGTCTTTGTTTTGCTTTATACAATTCTCGGCGGTTTTCTTGCAGAAAGTGCTTCCGATTTTATGCAGGCAATAGTTATGATCGTTGCTTTAGCTGTAACTGTTACACTTGGAATCATTCACGCAGGCGGTTTCGGTGCTGTTATAGATAACGCGAAAAGTATCCCCGGCTTCTTTGAATTCTTCGGTCTTGCGACTCCCGCTGTCGATATCAACGGGCAACAGCTTGTCGAAGCAGGCAAGCCTGTATTCGGTGATGCTATACCCTACGGCATTTTATCTATTTGCTCGATGCTTGCTTGGGGTCTTGGATATTTCGGAATGCCCCAGGTTCTTCTCAGATTTATGGCCATCCGTAAAGAGGAAGAACTAAAGCGTTCCCGCAGGATCGCAATGGTTTGGGTTATTATCTCTCTTGCAGTTGCTGTATTCATCGGTATAGTCGGTCGCCATCTCTTCCCCGTCGAACATCTTACAGCCGCAACAGCAGAGAATATCTTTATTACCCTTGCTAAAAGTTATCTACCTCCCATTCTTGCAGGTTTTGTAATGGCGGGTATTCTCGCAGCTACCATCAGCTCTTCCGACTCTTACCTTCTTATTGCCGCATCTGCATTTGCAAAGAATATATTCCAAGGTGTTTTCAAAAAGAATGCTACCGACAAGCAGGGTATGCTTGTAACAAGAATTACACTTCTTGTCCTCGCTCTTATCGGTATTCTCATCGCTTTGGATGAAAACAGTGTGATCTTCCAGATCGTTTCCTTCGCTTGGGCAGGATTTGGTGCAACCTTTGGTCCCCTTATGCTTTT
>CAZOSH010000114.1:0-4504 GCA_964582395.1 uncultured Oscillospiraceae bacterium
AGAGGGACAGCCGAAAGCAACTCCGTCATAATCATCCATCATTGCCGCATTAAAATCTGCGGAAGCAAAGAGCTCAACCTGAGCTCCCGCAGCCCGTGCTCCTTCAGCAACCGCTTCCGCCATTGCCTCTGTGTTGCCTGTGCCGCTCCAATATACTATTGCTGTTTTACCCAAAATATTTCAACCTTTCTTTGTTTTATCCCGCAACCGTGAGCCGCTCTATGCTTTTCCCTTCGGAAAGCTTAGCGCAGTAAAGATCGGTGCACTTTTTATACTTTGCAAAAGTCTTTTTCGCTGCCTCTTCGTCGCCGTATACCTTCCAACAGCCTACACATTTACAGCACTTTGCATTATTGTCTATAAATCCTTTAACATCCTCCGGAGGATAGCCCAAAAATAGTCCTATCTCATGGGGAAACTCGCCGTTTTCTCCCAATCTCTTCATAAGATGAACGATGCATTTTTCAGGGCTTTCCGGACAGTATCCGTGACTGCGAAGTATTGACTCAGCAGCGCGGTTTTTCAGGTCTCCCGAGAGCTTTACAGGTCGGTAGATATAGATCAGCGCTCTCCCCTCTTTATAACGCAACGGCAGGACGCGAAGTCCCTTTTTAACCATCGTGCGGTTAAGACAGCGCAGGTTTTCACGCAATTTTTCTTCACTCTCTATATCACAAGTAAAAATATTGCCCGTTTTAAGATTTGCAAGTGTAGGCGAGCAATGCCTTACTATCATTTCATCTGACATACATATCACCTCGCTTGGAAACTGCTTAAGCCGTAGGATCTTGACCCTCTTCCTCGACTTCAAATTACAGGAGATCATATCATTTTGTTCTGCTCATTATTTATTTTTTGAAATCTCCCCTTTTTTATTAAAATTAAAAAATGGAACAGTTTTGCTACGGTCTCCTGCTTCAATAACTTTCTGAGTTAGAGCACTCTAACTCAATTAGGATTATATGCCATTCTTGTATATTTTGTCAATAGTATTATACAGAAAATCCGCCGACGATTGCTGTCAGCGGATTTTTTATCTGTTACTATTCTGCTGTTTTATTGTCGGTAAAAAACTTCATATGCAGTGTCACGATAAAGTTCAAGCTACACCAAAAAATGCGATAGCTATTTTGTCATTTTATCTTTTCCCACAGCGGAGTGTCTATCCAATTCGCTCCCAATTCAGCTCTTATGCAGGTGCTGTAATAATCAAGCTTTGCTTTAATGCCGCTATGCTCTGCATCAAAGAATTTTGCATAATTCTTATCTGGGTACAGCGCCCCCATCATAGCATATTCAAGTACCCTTGCCCTATCCTCACCCGAATCGGTGCAGGCATAATCATCAATAAAATATGCTTCATATCCATTGACTGCGCCTGCAACGGCATCACCGTCACCGGTATATTTAAAGCCGTCGGGATTAAACGATAGCCATACGCTTTCCGAATAGAGAGCGCTTTCATTGTATTTTGCACCAAATTCAAGTCGCTTGTCGATAATATGGGAAAACTCGTGATATACAGTTTGCTCCATTATATGAGTTACTATATCGGGGTCGCGGGCATCAAGTCCCATTACAAACTTTCCCGCATCTTCGTAGACGAATCCCGCAAAGGTGCTGCCCGTTTCTTTGTGGGTTATCTGCTCTGAAAAGAGCTGTATCTCGATCTCATAATTCTGACCGAAAAGAAGTCTTTTGACAAAGCCTTCGGGGAAGACTGCCAATGCCTTTTCAAGTCCGTCAAGTGCAGAAGTCACAGCCTTTTCGCTATGGGCTCG
The DNA here is from genome assembly GCA_964582395.1 of uncultured Oscillospiraceae bacterium. GTDB lineage: Bacteria > Bacillota > Clostridia > Oscillospirales > Butyricicoccaceae > RGIG3513. The sequence continues at coordinate 1,782 of CAZOSH010000114.1, forward strand.
GTTCCCTATCTTGTAATTTCCAACCTCTTTGGCGCATTGGTCGGCAATCAGTATTGTAAGTCCGTATTTTTCGCCGACAGCTCTTGCCCGCTCATAATACTTTTGCGGCAAGGCGTTTCCATCGGACAATTGGATAGATGACGGTTCTTCAAGCCTGAGTCCTTCGCCCTTTATCTCCTCGGACATATCCCAAAAGAGTATTTTGCTCTGTCCGTCAAGACCGTTTATTGCATAGAAATATCCGTTATATTCGGGGAACCAAACGGGGTCATATTGCAAGCCCACCCACTCGGCATCGGTAACGATGCAGGTGGAAACAAAACTTCCCTTTTCATCGTAGATGAATACTTGCGGGTTTCCATCAGCATTGTATGAGGCTTCAAATATCTTATCACCCGCAAGCAGAGTCTGGGTGAAGCCGCTTTGAGAATATACCTTTTTGCCATCGGCATTTACGATCATATTGACTCCGTTTTTGCCCGTAAGCTGAGCGATGACATAAGTGCCGTTACTTTCGATCTTCTGCGCAGGGTATCCTATACCGATAACTTCAAGCTCTCCGCTGTCGAGATCAAATACTCCGTAACGCTCCATCATATCAGCAGTGTCAATATATGCTAAGGTGACAAGATTACCGTTATCCTCCATAACTCTGATATCGCAGTATTCCCTATGCACACGCTTATCCATGTTTATTGCAAGGTTTGTTATAATGATTCCTTTGTCTGTAAAGGTATATGCCTTTTCGCATTTTGTGTCGAAATATACCTGCTTTGCGCTGTATTTATAGTCTGTTAGGGCGTTGAGCGTGCTGTCAAATACGGTTATCTTTCCGTTTGTTTCATCGTGAAATACCGCTTTGTTGCCGCATATCTGCAAATGATATTCAGCCGCGCCCATCATATTTTGCTGTGCGATTATCTGACCGTTTTCAATGCTGATAAGGCTCAGCTTTGCATAAACCGACTTTGCTTCAAAGTCATATCCGCCCGATACAGCCAGCAGGTTATATCCAAGCCGATAAAGCTGGTTGATATTGGAAAGTTCAGAATGGGTCGTTGCAAACAGATTTTTATTTTGCCCCCAAGACTGCAGAGATGCAAGAATTGAAGCATCCCTATCGGGCACCTTATCAATAGGTTCTATAGGGTCAGTCGGCGGGATGGGATCGTCCGGGTTTTCAGGCTTGATAGACTCGTCGGGTTTTGTAGGTATATCGTCAGGGGTTGCATCCTGTGCGGGGTCTTTATCACCGTCGGTTATTGGCGGTGTTAGAGTATTATCAAGCTTTTCGGTCTCATTGGTGCAAGCGCACAAGAAAGCAACAAGGAGCACAAAACATATTGCCATTATCTTAAAAGTTCTTTTCATTACAGCACCACCCTTTCTGCAGTTCTTTGGGATTATAATAGCATAAACAGCCCCTTTAGTTCAATTACAAAAGTGTAACATAAAACCGCGGAGGGGATATGCACCCTCGTCGGAGTTTTTCGTGGATATAAAAGTTTTAATGATTGCTGCCTATCTTACACAGGAAAAGTCATAATTTCTCTCCCCTTCTTTGTCGCGTAATCAAGGGCGATATTTGTGCCGCTTTTGCGGGTGGTTGGGGCGTTTGCTTGGTCATAATTGAAAATGCAAAAATGGCTTTGGTCTATCATTTCATAGTTGCGTTCCACATAGGCTGCCCTGCCTGCTCCGAGGAGCTTTTCAGGGTAGTAGGTATCGTCGTAGAATTTTAGCAGATAAATCAAATATTCATCGTTGATGACCGGGAACTCAGCCCGCACGTAGATCCTTTTTATGTGTGGGTATTTTTCTTTTAATTTGGTCACGAGCTCAAGGCACAGACTGTTAAGCCGCCTTTTGCTGCCAACAAGAAATGTGTCCACATTTTTCTCTGTAATAAGTCTTTCTACGTTCACGGACAATTTATGTTTCAATTCATTCGTTTCATTTATAGTTCTGTGACCGATAAAACAGCAGGTATGTTCTTGCATATATGTTTCTCCAAAGTAAAGATTTTTTTACTTATTATACATTATCTTTCACTTTAAGTAAATATATCTGCAATTGCGAACTATAATAAACCCTCTCTTTTTTAGATAAACTATATCTATAAAAGAAAAGAGGCGACAAAATGAAGACAGAGTTTGCTGACAAATATATTACCCTTGGTTTAAAGATTGCATATTATAGAAGAAAAGCAGGATACACTCAAGAATATTTTGCAGAACTTATTGGCAAAAGTGTCAGTTTTGTCGGTCAGGTTGAGGGTACGGGTACTGTGCGCGGTGTTTCTCTTGAAACCCTGTTTAAAATAGCTCAGGTACTAAAAATCTCTCCCTCTAAGCTATTGGAAGAAGACTGATATTATAACAAGCTCTCTCTGTGCCTATACAGGGAGAGTTTTCATCTATATCAAACACAAAAACGCTCCGCAGATATATTCCGCAGAGCGTTTTGTATTTAATTAACTTTTTATGCTTCGGGCTGATTAGGCATAATGATCAAGGCAATAATGTAAGCCAAAAGACCACAACCTGCACACAAAGCAACAATGACCCAGATAAGACGAATGATAGTGGGGTCTATACCGAGGTACTCTCCTACACCGCCGCATACACCGGCGATCTTTTTGTTAGTGCTTGATCTGTACAATTTCTTTTCCATAGTCCACAACCTCTTTTCTCTTTTTTCTGTTTATGCCAAAGGCTTCATTG
>CAZOSH010000115.1:0-4464 GCA_964582395.1 uncultured Oscillospiraceae bacterium
AAAAAAGACAGCCGCACGTGAGCGGCTGCCCGAAAAAGTAATGCGCTGCTAAACATCAGAGGCCCCTTTCAGGGGCTTCGCCAGTAATCACCCCTTCTAGGGGTGGTGAAAACCACTAGTTGAACTAGTGGTTTTTATTTAAAAAAAGGCTTTTATTTCCAACAATATGATGTTAAAATGAAGATATAAATTCTGCTATAAAACGGAGGAATAGTTATGGGCAAGTTTGACAATCTGTTTGAAGAGAAAAATGTTTACACATCAAGTCTTTACTGCGAGGGTATTTACCCCGCTGCAAAGACCGATACCGATATATTTGTGAAAAAGGCGGGCAAACTCGCCGAAGATGAAGTAGCCGTTGAGAGATACTCCGTCGTCCTGCCTCTCAATCACGGAAGCATTTACCGTGTCCGTTTTGAAACAAATCCTGCCGCACTGCGTGTTGCGGTTTGCTTAAGTGACCCCCGCGCGCTTAATGACGGCGAGGGAATGGCATCCCCTGTGGCCAAGGATTGCCCCTTTATTGAGGGGGAGGTCGGCGCTGATACCGATTGCGAGTTTATGTATGTACCTCAGGTTTTAGGTGAATATCTTGTTGTCTATACCGGCGCAGATAAGCCTGATTTTATCATAGAGGAATACCCCGTCTCTCTGGGTTATGACGTAGAGGATGATTGGTGGGATTGCGGTCCTCAGGGCTCAAATATGGGCGGCGAAGGCAGTTGGGGCGATTGGCAGTGGACATATGAAGAGTTCATAAACAACATCTACGAGCCTATGCGTGCAAAATACCCCGATTACATAACCCGCAGATGGATAGGCAAGGATGAGTCGGGCGAAATAGATATGTGGGCATATATTTATGAGCCTGTAGACTATGAGCAGGTGCTTTTCCTTACGGGCGGAATCCACGGTGAAGAGGTTGACGGCTACAGCGGACTTGGCAGATTCCTTCAGCTTCTTGCCGAGGAGGACGGTAGCCACGCAGGTATGCACTACCTGCGCACCAAGGTCAAGCTTGTTGTTGTGCCCGTCTGCAATGTTTGGGGCGCCACCCACAACAGCCGTGTAACATCAAAGGGCATCAACCTTAACGGCGACTTTAAAAACCACGCCGCCGCTGAGACGATCAATGTTATCTGGCTCTTTGAGCAATATAAGAATGAGATCGCCTGCGCTATGGACTTCCACACCGCAATTCCCAAGGCGGCGGCAATGTATTATCAGTTCTCCATCGAGGCGTCCAACTCCCTTGTTGCCCGAAAGGTCTCCAACCACGTCTTTGAGGACCTGAAGAAAAAGGGCTGGGTAGAGGGCATTCCTCAGATGTGGCTCATTCCCGGCAAGCTTAAAAAGGACAGCAAATATCTGCAGGGTTATTTCTATAATAAGTACGGCGTGCCCACCATTGTTTGCGAGCACAATCAAAGCCGTTGGTATGAGCATCACTCCGCAGGTAGCATAGAAACCGCCACAAAGTATTACGGAAACCACATCATTCAGACCGCTCTTGCCAAACTGAAGCTGGTGAAATAATATGAAAAACAACAACAACCTTTTTGAGGAGAAAAACATATTCGCTCCCGAGCTTTATGTCAAGGGGATCTATGTTGCCGCCCAAACCGAGACCGATGTGTTCGTCAAGCGTGAAAATGCCGACGAGTGCGCCAAAAGCTCGGTGGTTCTTGCTTTGCGTCGCGGCAGCATCTATGTGATGCGCTTTCCTCAAAAGCCCGCCGCTCTCCGTGTTGCGGTTTGCACAAGCGACCCCCGCGCTCTTAAAGAGGGCGAGGGTATGGCTTCTCCCAAGAGGGCAAACACTCCCTATTTTGAGGATGAAACCCCCGATTATTGTGACTTTATGTATGTTCCCAATGCTGAGGGTGAATATCTTGTAGTCTATACAGGGGAAGATCAGCCCGAGTTTTTCATCGGTGAAAACCCCATATTGATCGGCAACGACACCGACGACGATTGGTGGTATGCTCCCGAGCAGAAGGACCTTTTCGGCAATGCAGACAGCTGGGGCAATTGGGCTTGGACAAGTGATGAGGTGCTTGAACATATCTACGAGCCTATGCGGGCAAAATACCCCGACTACATCACCCGTCAGTGGATAGGCAAAGATCAGACAGGCAAATATGACACCTGGGCATACATATTTGAGCCCGAGGACTACGAGCAGGTACTGTTCATTACTGGCGGAATTCACGCCGCCGAAATGGACGGCTATCTCGGTCTTGCTCGATTCTTTGAATATATGGTAGATTCCGACGGTAGCCACGCAGGTCTGCACTATCTGCGTACCAAAGTCAAGATAGTGCTTATCCCCATTGTAAATGTAGGCTCGGCATCGGAAAACCATCTCCGCGAAAATCTTGCAGGTGTTGACCTTAACCGCGATTTTGCCGAAAGAACTCAGGCTGAAACCATGAATGTCATCCACCTTTTCAGACAGTATGAAAAGCAGCTTGCGGCGGCGATCGATTTCCATACCTCAAAGAGTACAACTCTTGACCTTTATTATCAGTTCCAGATACAGTCCAACGCGGCGCCTTGCTGGCTTAAGACCATCAACCATATCTATGAATATCTCAAAAACAGAGGTCTTACAAATGAGCCTACCAATTTGAGCTATATACCCGGCAAGTATGACAAGTCGGATATGTATCTGCAGGGCTATTTCTATAATCATTTCGGTGTGCCCACCTTGGTGGCGGAGCACCATCATTTCCGTTGGTACCCCCTCCATTCTGCAGAAAATCTGCAGCTTTCCACCGATTTTTACGGCAACTTTATGATTCAGACCGCACTTGCAAAGCTTAAACTTATTAAATAAACTAAAAAGTCGGGTGCAATACCCGACTTTTTCAAAAGGTGAGATTATGAGAAAAAACGCTGTTTTCGCATTTCTTCTGGCAATCTGTATGCTGTGCGGCTGTGTCGCTGAAAGCACTCGGGCTGAAAAGCCGACACCCGACGAAGTCCCCGATATTACACCCGAAGAGCCTGCAGCACAGACCGACCTTTTTGAGCAATTCCGCGCTGAGGAGGTCTTTGATAGTAGCTTTTATAGAAAAGATATCTATATTTCGGGCAAGGCGATATGCCGAGCCGAGGCGGGAAGCGGTCATCGCTCAATTATTATGCCGTTGGAATTTGGCGGTGCTTATGTTTTTAAGCCTGACGAGAACTGCGACAAAATGTCAGCGGTGCTTGTGGGCTTTGACCCCGAGGAAGTCGAGGTAGGAGAAAACCGCTTACTTGGCGACGGCGGCAAGGTGCTGGAGTTTGGTGCTAATACCAATGATGACAGCCTGACGGTAATTCCGGATAAAGAGGGTCAATATATCGTTCTGTATCTGTCTGCGTTGGGCGAGGAATATCCCCTTGAGATCAAAAGAAGCACCATTTTGCTTGATGAGGATACTGAGGGCGACTGGTGGTATCCGCCCGAGATAGGCGCGGTTGACGGAAGCGAGGGAAGCTGGGCAAATTGGGATTGGAACAGTGAGCAGCTTTATGCCAATATTTACGATCCCTTGATGGCGCAGTACCCCGACTATATTTCCTATAAAATAATTGGCGTGGATCAGACCGAGCGATATTCCATCAGGGCGTATACCTTTGAGCCTGAGGAGTATGAGCAGGTCATTATTATCAATACGGGAATGCACGGCAATGAGATTGATGCCTATCTTGCGGTGGCAAAGTTTTTACAGCTCCTCGCTGCGGAGGACGGCAGCCACGCAGGCTTGCATTATGTTCGTACCAAGGTAAAATTGGTGGTCATTCCCATTGTCAATGTGTGGTCATCCCATAACAAGCATATTTATCGAAACAGTGCCAATGTAAACATAAACCGCGACTATGACAGGGCGACGCAAAATGAGACCCGCGCAGTGCTTGAGGTGCTGAATGAGTACAAGGGCAAGGCATCGGCAATCTTGGATTTTCACTGTTATAATATGCGTGATACCATAGCCGATCTGTATTATAAATGCAATCTCTCTGCTCCCAATGCACCTGCGGTCTTCAAGACGGTAAATCATATTTATCGGCGTCTTTGCGAAAGAGATCTGGCGAGAGAGCCTATCTTTACCAACTATCCCACCGACACCCTTATAGGCAATCATCTGCTCCTCGGTTGCGCTTGGAATGTTTATGACATTCCATCTATGACGGTGGAGCATTCCATGGATCATTACTTTGAAAATCACTCGGTAGAAAGCGTCAGTCTGGCCCTTGAAAACTTCGGAAATCTCATTATTCAGCACGCTTTGCTGAAGATTCGCATCATAGAAAAATAGCATAAAAATATATAAAAACGACCTGAAAATGCTCGGTGGTCGTAAAACAGTAGTATGCGAATTTTTGGAACAGGTATGATTTCGGTCATGCCTGTTCCGCTTTTATCAGTTCATCTACGGGAATATAGCCAACAAGGTCATATTCGATATGTAC
>CAZOSH010000116.1:0-4385 GCA_964582395.1 uncultured Oscillospiraceae bacterium
TTGGGAGCGGGAGTACTACATAATCGATCTTTTGAACTTGCTAAAAAGACAGATATAGCTCTCAAAGTATTGTCAAGTAAAAACAGTGACGGAGGAACAGATGTAAATAAAGGAGTAATGGAAGGAAGAAAAGTGACAGGGGTCACTTGTGATAAAAATACTGCTTTGATTGAAGTCAAAGGTGCAGCAATAGATATATTACCAGATATATTAGAGATATTTGCCTTGGTAGGGATAACAGCAGATATGATGACAAATATAGAAGAAAGATTAGGAATAACTATACCTGAAAACAAGGTTAATTTGGCGATTAAGGTAATAGAAGAAAACAGAAATAAACTTGGCGATATATTTGCAGAGGCAGACAAAAGTGTTGCTAAAGTATCAACGGTCGGCTGTGGTCTAGGTGGAGATCCAATGGTGACAGCAAGAATGCTGAAAGCCATTGCGAATGAGAATATCCCTGTCAGGAGCATTGTAGCGGGAGAAATAAAGATATCAGTACTTGTTCCTGCATTGCAAGCTGAAAATGCGGTGAGAGCGGTTCACAAGGAGTTTTTTGGAATATAAAAAGCGGCGTGTTTCAATTGAAACACGCCGCCAAAATTTCTGTAAATTATCTCAAACGAGGGTATTCACCATTATCGTGCATTTCTTTCAGTGCATTTGAAAGAATATTTGCATCACTTCCGTATGTAACACCATACCATCTTGATTTTGTGGGACGCATTGCAACGGTTAATTTGTTTGCTTTGATAAGGTCATCCACAAAAGCAGGAAGATAGTATTCCTTTTTAAGTTCGCTGCCATACAACTTAAGCCACTCGATGAAATGCGTTTCCATCTCATTGAGTGTTTCGGGAGCAAAGCCCCAAACATTCATAGATACAATACTGTCAGGGGAGATACCTACGGGTTCTCCGTTTTCACCGGTATAATATGCTGTATCACCGCGGAGTGTCAGGTCGGTACGCTCGGTTACAGAGAAAAGTTTTCCATTTCTTACATCACAAACACCGCGGGAGACCGAGCCGTTTTCCGATGCGGTTCCGCGCAATGCAAATCCTACCATACATCCCTCGCTGGCGGTACAATCATTTGCAAGGAAGGCACCAAGTGCATTAAGAGTATCTCTGCCGAAAAAGTCATCTGCGCCTACAATGCCAAATGGTGTGGAAACCTTTTCTCTTGCGGCATATACGGCGTGACCTGTACCCCAAGGCTTAACTCTTTCAGCGGGAGGGGCAAAAGAACAGGGAAGATCGGTCAAAGTCTGGAAAGCAAAGTCAATCTCGATATCCTTTGCATATAGATTACCAAAAATAATGTTTCGGAAATCCTCTTCCATTTCTTTCTTTATGACAAAAACAACCTTGCCAAAACCTGCTTGAATAGCATCATAAAGGGTATAATCAACAATTATTTCACCATTGGGTCCAAAAGGACGAATCTGCTTCAGCCCGCCAAATCGCGAGCCCATACCTGCAGCCATTACAACTAGTGTAGGTTTCATATATTAATCCTCCTATCGGAAAGCTTATAGGAGGATTATACTACAAATACTCAAATGGAGCAATACAATATCAGGTATTATATTTATTTATTTTGCTTTAATCCATGCATAAAGCCACTTACATCTGCGGTATATATTGCTCCGCCGATAATACTGTCTTTATAAACCATTAAGTCGCATAGAACATCTGATACATCTTTATAGTTTGTTATAGCGAACGTATGTAATGTGATCTCTTTACCCTTATAATCTACCAGGTCGAAGCCACATTTTCTCTGCATATCGTTATATTCGGTATATACCTTATCAAACTCTTTAGGGATAACTACCTGACGGCTTTTCCACACCGTTTCAGAAACCTCATAACCAAGGCTTTCAAGATAGTCGGTCAGATCTTCCTTGTCGGACATTCCCTTGATTGCAGCAGCTGATGTGGCTTTATCGCCGCCTTTTGGAATTATCAGAATAATAAGAGCGATAAGAAGAAGGATGGCAAGGGCAACAGTGATGATCAGTTTTTTTGATAATTTAAATGTGTATATATTCATAAAAACACCTCCGCACTCAAAGATATGAAAACGGAGGGACAAATATAACAAAAAACACCTGCGAAACATAAGTCCCGCAGGTGTTTGAGGCTTTGAATTATTCTTCGTCTTCGAAGTTGGAATGTTCGGCAATGATCTTCTCCTGCTCTGCAGGGGGAACTTCTTCGTAACGTTCAAATTTTACGGAGAAGGAGCCACGGCCCTGAGTCATAGAGCGAAGAGTTATAGCGTAGTCGCTGGTTTCGCTCATGGGGATTTCTGCCTCGATCATTGTGACACCATCGCCCTGGGGATTCATACCCATAACACGACCGCGACGCTTGTTCAAATCACCGATAATATCGCCCATATAGTCATCGGGTACATATACCTTAAGGTTTCCAACGGGTTCGAGAACAACAGGATTTGCCTTGGGGATACCTGCCTTAAATGCAAGGCGTGCAGCCATCTTGAAGGAAAGCTCATTAGAGTCAACATCGTGGTACTTACCATCCATAAGGGTTGCTTTCAGACCCACCATGGGGAAACCGGCCAGCACACCATGCTCCATAGCTTCGCGGATACCCTTTTCAACAGCGGGATGGAAGTTCTTGGGAACGCTTCCACCGAAGATTTGCTCTTCGAAGATAAATTCTTCACCCTCAATGGGTTCGAAGTTCATCTTAACGTTACCATACTGACCATGACCACCGGACTGTTTCTTATGGTTACCTTCGACCATTTCAACTTTTTTGCGGATCTTTTCACGATATGCAACTTTGGGCTCGCTGAGCTCGACTTCAACGCCAAACTTATTCTTGAGCTTGGAACAAAGCAGATCGATGTGAATATCACCGGCACCGGAAATGACCATCTGCTTGGTCTCGGCATTATTAACAACTGAGAAGGCGGGATCTTCGTCACGGAGACGTGTAAGACCTGCAGCAATCTTTTCTTCACCGCCCTTAACCTTTGCACCGATTGCACGGCTGTAGCAAGGCTCATTGAACTCGATTCCGGTCAAACTAAGGTCAACACCGGGAGCACAGAGAGTATCACCGGTGATGGTGTCACCAAGCTTGGAAACTGCACCAATATCACCGCAGGAAATCTCGGTTACTTCCTTGTTCTTTCTGCCCTTAACAATATAGATATGACCCATTTTTTCGCTTGCACCGCTGCGAGCATTAACAAGCTGCATATCAGCAGTGACCTTACCGGAGATAACCTTGAAGAAGGAGAAACGTCCGTACTGGTCAGCTATTGTCTTGAATACGAAGATAATAGTTTTGCCATTGGGATCATATTCAACATCAACTACATCTGCGCCGTGGGAAGCGATAGCTTTTTCAACGCGGACTTCATTGGGAGCAGGTGCATAATCAACGATAGTGGAAAGCAACTGCATAATGCCGACACCGGTTATAGCGGAAACACATACAACTGGAGCAATGGAGCCGCTGAGAACACCGGTGCGGAGACCACTGAGGATCTCTTCCTGTGTGAACTCTTCACCGTTGAAGTACTTTTCAAGCAGTTCTTCGCTGGATTCAGCAACGCCGTCGATAAGAGCTGCGCGGAGTCTTTCGACCTTATCCATAGAATCTGCAGGAATCTCAACTTCGGTAGTCTTGTTGGTGCCTTCGGTCTTATATGCTTTCTTAGTAACAAGGTTTATAACACCGATGGGGTTACTGCCATCAAGCAGGGGAACAATGAAGGGGGTAACGGAAGCACCGAACTTATCACGAAGAGAATTGTATGCATCCTCATAGTTAGCATGCTCTTCATCGATCTTGTTGATACAGAATATACGGGGAAGCTTGGTCTTATTTACAGCCTTCCATGCCTTTTCGGTACCTACTGCGCAGCCATTCTTTGCAGAGCAAACGATAACACCGCAGTCGGCAACACGCATTGCCTGAGCTACTTCACCCTCAAAGTCAAAGTAACCTGGGGTGTCAAGAACGTTAATGATGTTTCCGTTATATTCAACAGGAACGTTAGACAGCTGAACGGAGAACTGACGCTTGATTTCTTCAGCATCCCAGTCGCTGGTGGTGTTACCTTCAGCAACCTTGCCGAGACGGTCTGTGCCGCCTGTACGGTAGAGCATCATTTCGGCGAGAGAAGTTTTTCCATCGCCACCGTGACCGAGCAGAACTACGTTTCTGATTTTGTTAATGGGATAGGGCATAATGTCACTCCTTTGGATTGATATATTAATTAAAAATTATTAACCTTGAAAAATATTATAAAATATGCATAGGTAAATTTCAACAGTTTTTTTATCAAAAAGCAGTAAAAATAAGGGAAGATAACCAAACAGGAACCGTCCAACAACC
>CAZOSH010000117.1:0-4329 GCA_964582395.1 uncultured Oscillospiraceae bacterium
AAGTCTTTATGAAAAAAAGATCTACAATATGGCATTGCGTTATTGTAATAACAGCGATGATGCAATGGATATATCTCAAGAGGTTTTCCTTCGTATTTATCGGTTTTTACCAAAGTTTAACGGAGAAAGTCAATTTTCGACCTGGGTATATCGAATAACGATGAATGTTTGTCATGACATTGCAGGGAAGAAAAGCGCGGTTGCAGAGATTTCCTTTGATACAAAAAATGATGATGACGAGGATTATTCCATAGAGGTTGCCGATGAACGCTTTTCTCCAGAAAACGAATTGGAGAAAAAAGAACTACGAGATATTATCAAGCGGGGAATAACCGAGTTAGATGAGGCATACCGCCATGCTGTTATAATGCGAGATATTAACGGACTTGCCTATGAAGACATTGCAGAGATACTTCAGATCGGGGTTGGTACGGTCAAATCGAGGATTGCCCGAGGACGCGAAAAATTAAGAAAGTTTTTATGTAAATACGGGAACTTTTTTGAAAAAAGCAAGTCAAACAACAATGAAAGCGAAAGAAAGGAGGAACTCCCGAAATGAAATGTAAAGAATACATTGAGCTTTTAAGTGAATACGCTGACGGCGAGTTATCTCCTGAAAAGACCGCTCAAGTTGAGGCTCATTTGGCTCAGTGTGAAAAATGCCGTGCTTATCTTAATCAACTTTGTATTCTAAAACTCGAGATGGAAGATATGAGTGAGCCTGTGCCGCAAGAGCTTCATAGCAGAATTATGCAGGCTGTTTCAGCCGAGCGCAATAAAAAGGTTGTTAGAATACCTTTTTATCGCCGAAAGGCGTTCGGTTGGGCAATAGCAGCTTGCTTTATGATAGCAGTTATCGGCGTTTTTGTACCGCAGTTGGGCAACAATGTTGAAAAGGAAAGCGCTATGTATGACAACAGATCTTTCAGTGAAGCCTCGGATGCGGCTGATGGACTGAAAGGCGCTGCCGATATGCCCTTGGATCTTGAGCCTTCTGCGCCCGAATCACCCGGTGCATCTATGGATGTACCAAATGAGGATGCTTCGACTTGTCAAGATCCCGAGGGAATTAGCTATATTTTTCGTGGTTCAGGGGTTATTCCTGAAGAACTTGAAAAATATGCTCCCCAATATGGAGATGGCGAGATATACATTTTCTGTGAGGATGTCGAGCAGATTGACGAAATAGTTAAACTTCTCAGCATAAGTGATTTCAAACAGTCTGATTGCAGTGTTCTTTCTGAAAAGGCAGTAAGTATGCTTGGCTCTTCGGATAAGGTTATTATTATCGTGCTTGATTGACGGGCGGTGTACAATGGGAAAAAAGATTGTCACATTATTGCTCGTTGCAGTTATCTCTTTTGTGCTGGTTGGATGTAATGACAGCGAAAAGAGAACGCATTATACACGCGACCATAAAGAGCCTGAAAAAACAATGCTTGCCATACAGAGCGGTGATATACGGAATTATGAGCAGCTCACCAAGTCGTTGGAGAATCTCATAAGATCGGGCATAAAGAGTGAGATACTTACTGTAGTTAACTATGACGGAGTTTTGGTTGAGGATCTCGAGAGGGTTACCGATTATTTGATAAATCAGTTTCCGTTAGGTGTTTTTTCTGTGGCATCGATAGTTTATAAGCCTAATTTTATTGCATCATACTGTGAGCTTGAAGTTATCGTCAGTTATAGCAAGACCTATAGTGAGATAAGTAACATTGTGCCCATCTCAGATAAAGATGATCTGTATAACCGTATGGGCGTAATGATCGAGATTCAGGATTTCAATAATTCATATGAGATATACTCACTTAAGCTGGATGCAGATATGCTTATAAGGGCATTTGATAAACAGTGGGCAAACAGCGGAGTCAACGCATACGGAATAAAGGAGGTAAACTTCGGTTTTTATCCTGCAGAATATTGGGATCGTTATATTCTTGATGTTGAGTTCGCTTATACCGACAGAATGCTTAATGTTCTTGATAAGGTCAACGAAACAAAAGCAAAAGCCGAGAGTATTGCCGCAAATTGCAATGTATCGACCTTTGACGGCAAAATTAACTTTGTATTGGATTATCTTAATTCTGTAGTTGTATATGATTCGCAGGCAAGCCGTGTTATTGCGGAAACCGACGGAAGGCAGGCAAAAACTGCAATATATACCGCTACGGGTGCATTGCTCGAAGATAGAGCGGCACAATCTGGAATAGCAATTGCTGCATCCGTGTTACTTGAAGAACTTGGTATTGAAAATACTGTCATTTGCGGCAGAGAAAATGGCGCGCCTTATTATTGGCTGTATATCAATAGCAACGGACAAACTATGCATTTTGATCCTTGCGCGGTATATGCCGATAGGGACGGATGTTTTTTGACTAGATCGCAGGCTGAGACCAGATTTACTTGGGATAATGAATTGTATAACATCAAATAACAAAAGCCTTGAGCATGTCGCTCAAGGCTTTTGCTTAGTTTATAATTTCTTCTTCAAGAGTTCGTTTTGGAACATAGTGGGTATTATTATCGTCGCGGTAGTAACCCGTTTTTCCGTCTTTTATGTCGGTGAGAACGATATTTTCCACACCTTTGCCGATGCCGATCACAAGGGATGGGACAAGGTTATCAGAGAGGGAAAGGGCGGCAGCAAGTTTTTCAGGACTGAAATTGCCTATCATACATCCGTTGAGTCCCATTTCGGTGGCGGCAAGCAAGATCGTCTGGGCAGTGATGCCTACATCTTTAAGAAAGGGAGTGATGTTTTCACCGCCGAGATCTTTATCATAGCATATTACTATAAAAGCTGTGGGGCGCTGTCCTTTATAGGGAATGTCAAGATTGGGAAGTCCTGCAGCCCATTTTGTGATAGATTGAATGGTTGCATTGTTTCCATCAGTATATGAAAGATAATACTTCAAGGGTTGAAGATTTCTGCTTGACGGGGTAAGTCTGGCGCATTCAACCATTTCGAGAAGTTGCTCGCGGGAGACTTTGACACCTTCGTCAAAGCCGCGGCAGCTTCTGTTTTTTATAACCAACTCTTTAAAACTCATACTAAAGTCTCCAATCAATGGGGGATATACCATTTGATGTTAAAAAAGCATTTGCTTTCGAAAAGTGTTTGCAACCAAAGAATCCGTTATATGCAGAAAGGGGGCTTGGATGGGCGGCACGCAAAACAAGATGCTTGGGATTTGTAATAAGCGCTCGTTTCGCGCCTGCGTTTGCACCCCATAACATAAAGGCCATAGGATCGTCGCGGTCATTAAGATGCTTTATTACGCTGTCGGTAATTGCTTCCCAACCTTTGCCTTTGTGCGAGTTGGGTTGACTTGCCCTGACAGTAAGAACTGCATTAAGAAGTAAGACACCCTGCTTTGCCCATTTTTCCAAGCATCCGTGGTTTGGTGGAGCAATGCCTAAATCTGAGTAGAGTTCTTTGAAAATGTTGACAAGCGAAGGAGGAGCGGGAACACCAGGTTTTACCGAAAATGAAAGCCCGTGAGCCTGACCTTCACCGTGATAGGGGTCCTGACCGATGATAACGACCTTTACATCGGAATAGGCGGTATATTTGAGCGCGTTGAAAATATCGTACATATTGGGATAAATGACATTGGAAGAATACTCGTTGCGCAGAAAAGCACGCAGAGCGGCATAACTCTCCGAGTCAAAATCTTTTTTAAGAATAGTATCCCAATCGTTACCGATATTTACCATAGCAAGCTCCTTATTTTTCTACACCCTTACGCAGTACAGCTGTGCCTTTAAGTGCGCCGGTAACCTTGTTACTGCGGACAGCAAGTTCACCCATAACGAATACATATTCGATGCCTTCGCCAATCAACTTAGGCTCGACATAGGTAGCCTTATCAATGATTTTGTCATAATCAAAGATTACAAGGTCAGCATCATAGCCCTCACGAATAAGACCCTTGTTGGGAAGATTATAGACAGCGGCGGGCATAGAAGTGATCTTACGGATAGCCTCGGGAAGAGAGACTACATTGCGCTGACGGATGTAATAACCGAGATACTTATTGAAAGAACCAAAAGCGCGGGGATGCAGACCTGATGCTGTGGGGAAGTAAAGACCATCTGTACCGAGCATACCTCTGGGGTTTGCAATGGCGGTTTCAACATCTTCCTCGCACATTCTGTGATATATACCGTTGGCAGAGTTTCTGTCTTCTACAATGATATTGAACAGAAGCTCGCAAGCATCGATGCCCTGCTCCTTGGCAATATCGGGAAGAAAACGACCGGAATATTCGGGATGAGAACGGGAAGAGCCGACCATGGTATCGGAAAGATACTCATCAGGGTCTC
>CAZOSH010000118.1:0-4326 GCA_964582395.1 uncultured Oscillospiraceae bacterium
CGTTTTTCTGCGGAAAAACGGCGGGTCGAGGTGTTTTTGTCCGGCGCATGTCCGTGCAAAAACTATTGTTAGAAAAAACTCCTTCCTTTGAAGGAGTTTTTTTGACAAGTTGTGACCCGCTTATGCATCAGCATAGGCGGGTCTTGTATTTTTTACCACCCGCCGCGGCACAATATATCCGAGGTGATTTTTTGAGCTCCATATGGACGAACGATTTACAAAAGCCCCGATTTGAATCCCTCCGCGGCGACAAGACCACCGAAGTCCTTATAATCGGTGGCGGTATGGCGGGGCTTTTATCCGCCTATACATTGCACAGTGCAGGTATTGACTGTATTCTGTGCGAAGCCGACACCCTTTGCGGCGGAGTCACTCACAATACCACAGCAAAGGTTACCTTTCAGCACGGGTTCATCTATGATAAACTGCTTTCCCAAAGTGAGAAAAAAGCCGCTTTATATCTGCAGGCGAATAAAGAGGCTTTGGAAAAATATCTCTCCCTTTGCAAAGATATAGACTGCGATTTCACCAAGGTGGATTCTTATGTATATTCATACGACCGAAAAAAAGCGCAGGCAGAACTCTCCGCTCTTGACAGCCTTGGCATTTCTGCAAGATTGACCTCCCATACTCCTTTGCCTTTAGACGGGATATATGCGGTTTCGGTGGAAAACCAGGGACAGTTTAACCCACTCAAGTTTGCATATGAGTTAGCCCAAGACTTACCCATATATGAACACACCAAAGTTACGGGGCTTGCACCCCATACTGCCGTTACCGACGTTGGTCAGATCAAAGCTGAAAAGATCATCATCGCTACCCATTTTCCCATTCTCAACAAACACGGCGGATATTTTCTTAAACTCTATCAACACCGCTCCTACGTTTTGGCTCTCAAAAATGCGCCTGAAGTCCACGGAATATATGTTGATGAGGATAAAAAAGGACTGTCCTTCCGCAATTACCGAGATATGTTACTTTTGGGCGGTGGAAGCCACCGCACGGGCAAAAAAGGCGGTGGTTGGCGGGAGCTGGAAAACTTTGCCTCGTCTCACTTTCCAAAAGCTAAGCTCCTGGCACGATGGGCAACTCAGGACTGTATGACCTTGGATGATATCCCGTATATCGGGCAATACTCATCTTCTACACCCGACTTATATGTAGCAACAGGCTTCAACAAGTGGGGAATGACCGGATCAATGGTGGCAGCTAACCTTCTTTGCGATATGATCTCAGGCAAAAATAATCCCTATGCTGAGCTTTTTTCGCCATCGAGAAGTATTTTGCATCCGCAACTTGCCGTCAATGCCGCCGAAGCAACCATCAACCTACTGACCCCCACTGTTCCCCGCTGTCCACATATGGGCTGTGCGCTGAAATATAATAAGCAGGAGCACACTTGGGACTGTCCCTGCCACGGCTCCCGATTCAGCGAAAGCGGACAGCTTATTGACAACCCCGCCACCGACGATAAAAGGATGTGATCTTATGAGCAACAGACTGCAAAACGAAACAAGCCCCTATCTGCTCCAACACAAGGATAACCCCGTGGACTGGTATCCTTGGTGTGATGAAGCCTTCAAAAAGGCAAAGGACGAGCATAAACCCGTCTTTTTAAGCATCGGCTACAGCACCTGCCATTGGTGTCACGTAATGGCACACGAAAGCTTTGAGGACAGAGATATTGCCGCAATTTTGAATGAGCATTTTATCTCCATCAAGGTAGACCGTGAGGAGCGCCCCGACATAGACAGCATTTATATGTCGGTATGTCAGGCATTTACGGGCAGCGGCGGCTGGCCCACCACTATTTTTATGACCCCTGAGCAAAAACCCTTTTTCGCAGGCACATATTTTCCGAAAACCACCCAAGGCAGAATGGCAGGCTTCCGTGAATTGCTGATGCTTATTGCCGACAGGTGGAAAAATGATAGGGACAGTCTTTTGAATCAGGCAAACTTCATAACCGAAAAGCTTGCCGAAACGGCTACCCAAGCCGCAATCCCCGAGGAAAATATCCTGACCCGCGCAGCCGCATTCTACAAGCAAAGCTATGATGCCGAAAACGGCGGTTTCGGCAGAGCCCCCAAGTTCCCCGCGGCGCATAATCTCATATTCCTGCTTGAATATTCCCAAGCCCGCAACGACCTCCAATGCCGCCAAATGGCAGAGCATACTCTGTTGCAGATGTATCGGGGCGGACTTTTTGACCATATAGACGGCGGTTTTTGCCGTTACAGCACCGATGAGCGTTTTCTAGTTCCCCATTTTGAAAAGATGCTCTATGACAACGCATTGCTTATCTCTGCGCTTGGCAAAGCATACGCCATAAACAAAGAACCCATATTTCTCCGTATTGCGGAAAGATGCGCTGCGTTTATTCTGTCTGCTATGACCTCCCCCGAAGGCGGTTTTTACTCGGCGCTTGATGCGGACAGCGACGGTGAGGAAGGCAAGTATTACCTGCTTACCCCCGCAGAGCTTACAGAATTATTGGGCGGTGCTGACGGAAAAAGATTCTGCAGGCATTTTGACATCACCGAAAGAGGCAATTTTGAGGGCAAGAATATCCCCAATCTGCTAAAAAGCGACCTGCAGACCGAAGAGTTTGCCCCATTGCTGCAGCTTGTATCCCAATACCGTAAGGCCCGCTGCAAGCTGCACCTTGACGACAAGATACTGACCTATCAAAACAGCCTCATGATATCCGCATTGTGCGCTCTGTATAAAGGCAGCGAAAAGGAAAAATATCTCACCGCCGCCAAAAAAGCCGACGATTTTCTGCGGCATTATCTGTCAAGTGATGACCGTCTTTTTGTCAGCTATAGGGACGGAAAACGGGGCGTACAGGGCATTTTAGATGATTACGCGGGATATATTTCCGCACTTTTGTCATTGCACAATGCAACCCGCGATGAGCAATATCTGTCCCGCGCCGAAATACTTTGCGCTACAGTCCTGACCAAGTTTGCGGACGTAAGCGGCGGCTTTTTCCTCTACGGAAACAAAAGTGAAAAGCTCATTCTCCGACCCAAAGACACCTACGACGGCGCCGTTCCCTCGGGTAACTCACTTATGGCGCAAAACCTTATAGCACTGTACCGTCTTACCAATAATATGGACTACAGGGTTGCCGCAGAAAGGCAGCTTGCCTTTATGTCGGCAAGCTGCAAGGACTACCCCTCAGGCTTTTCCGCTTTTCTTTCAGCGCTCCTCGACTGGCTTACCCCTCCTGTCAAGCTGACCATCGTGCTTTCTCAAACCGACAAAAATTACAGTCTTCCCTTAGATCTGCCGCAAAATGCGGTGGTTACCGTTCTTTCGGCGCCCACACAGGAATATCCGCTGAAAAATGGTAAGACCACCTATTATCTCTGCAAAGACAACACCTGCTTTCCACCGAAAAATCATTTTGTATTGTAAAAAACTTCCTCTGTTACACTTTAAAAAGGGCGGCAAAATAATCTTGAGGTGATAAAAATGTCAAAAGAAAAAGATAACCGCCCCGAAGCATTGAGAATAAAGAATAAGACCCTGCTGAATCAGGCAAAGCGTAAGCGTTGCCCCGCTGCAGATTGTCCCGGTGAATAAAATGTATAAGACCAATAATCCCAAGCGCTTTTCAAGCGCATTGACTCCCCATAGATTTACCGACGGCATCTATTCCCAGATGGACAACGATTTAGCGCGGGATAATCTGGAAAACGACCTCCCCGCCGCAGACAGAGATTCCCCCACATTCCTCCTCCCTGACATCGGAAACTATATGGGCAGAAGGCAGTAAATAATAAAACGCTCAGACGGATGATGTAGTAATCTTAATCAGCGCAATCATCCCTGAGCGTTTTATTTTGCTCAATTATATCCAAGCAATCTCATTAGATTTGAGCAATCTCCATCATGAGTAGCTAATTGATTCAATCCTACAAACTGTTATACTTCATATTCCAATTGTTACATACTGTCATTTGGTGTACGATTGTGACCTATAGGTCACAATCCACTATCTTATTCACCTTATACAAGTGCTTTTCCATACTCAGTATAAGTCTTTTCTCCCATTGTGACCTAAAGATCACAATCTGCTAATACATTCCAATTTCCGTCTTGGTCACACAAGCAACTCCTACCTCATTGTGACCTAAAGGTCACAATCCACTAATACATTCTTATTCTCCATCTTTATCAGACAGGAAGCTCCCGCCCCATTGTGACCTAAAGGTCACAATCTAACGAGGGATTACTAAACTCTTCGGTCTTAGACAACTACTATATTCTTACATACACAAATTTTTCCCGTATACCAGTTATCCCATTGTGACCTAA
>CAZOSH010000119.1:0-4282 GCA_964582395.1 uncultured Oscillospiraceae bacterium
AACACATAAATTATTCATAATTCAATATTCAGTTTTCATTATTTATATACTCTTGGGAAAGTATGTTTTTTATCTTATGATTACCATAAAATATATATATTTGACTATATAATGAGCGGGAAATATACTTAATATGTAAGATAAAAACGGTGCAAGCCACCTGATTTTACAGGAGATGACAAGTATGAGAGAAAATGAAATGATCCTTACCCGTTTAGAGTCCGATTCCATTGGTGAAAAGCAGGTTCCTGCCAATGCATATTACGGTGTACAGTCTATGCGCGCTATGGAAAACTTTTCCATTACAGGCGCCCGTCTGCATACCGAGATGATAAACAGCCTTGCCACACTGAAAAAGGCTTGCGCCCTTGCCAACAAAAAGGCGGGCGTTATTGATGAAAAAATTGCCGATGCCATCTGTACTGCTTGCGACAAGATACTGGCAGGTCAGTTCCACGATCAGTTTATTGTTGACCCCATTCAGGGCGGCGCGGGAACTTCCACCAATATGAATGCCAACGAGGTCATCGCAAATGTTGCAATTGAGATCTTAGGCGGCAAGCCCGGCGATTATTCCATCGTTCATCCCAATGACCACGTAAATTATGGTCAGTCCACCAACGATATTATTCCCACAGCGGGCAAGATGACGGTGCTTACACTGTTAGAAGGTCTGGAGGACAGCTTGAGGCTGCTCCGCGATGCCCTGAATAAAAAGGCAGAAGAGTTTGACGGAATCCTCAAGATGGGCAGAACACAGATGCAGGATGCTGTGCCCATCCGCCTCGGTCAGGAGTTTTACGCCTATGCTACCGCTGTACAGCGTGCCCGCCGCCGTATCAAGAACACCAAGGCAGAGCTTTATATGATCAATATGGGCGGTACGGCTATCGGAACAGGCCTCAATGCCGACAAGGAATATTTCGGCACGATTGCGGATATTCTTGCATCCCTTACCGAAATGCCCTTTAAGCAGGCTGCAGACCTTATTGACGCAACACAGAATATAGACAGCTTCGCTTCGGTCTCCGCTGCGATAAAGAACGGCGCTATCGCTATCTCCAAGATCGCCAATGACCTGCGCCTGATGTCTTCGGGTCCCAAGACCGGCTTTGGTGAGATCAATCTGCCTGCACGACAGAACGGATCTTCCATTATGCCCGGAAAGGTCAACCCCGTAATTCCCGAGGTGGTCTCTCAGGTGGCATTCAAGATCGCGGGTAATGATGTTGCCATTTCCATGGCGGTCGAAGGAGGACAGATGGAGCTTAATGCCTTTGAGCCTGTGGTTTTCCAGTGCCTGTTTGAGTCTATTTCAATGCTGAAAAATGCGGTCGAGACCTTTGTATATAACTGCATCAACGGAATTACCGCCAACGAGGAGCGCTGCCGCGAGTTGCTTGACCAGAGTGTCGGAACTATCACTGCTCTCTGCCCCCATATCGGTTATGCCCGCGCTGCTAAGCTGGCTAAGGAAGCCTTGGCCACGGGAATCCCCGTCCGCAAGCTGATACTTGACCATCAGGTGCTGACCGAGGACGAGCTTGACACCATACTCAATGCATATACCATGACCCGTCCCGGAATCTCCGGCAAGGAGCTTATAGGTAAATAAAAACTCAAAACACTGAAAAAAGACTCGGATTTTGTTTCCCGAGTCTTTTATTATGAGAAAAACTGTGATATAATACTAATAAATGTAAAATATTGACGGGGATGGAGAAATGAAAAAGATTATTACCCTTTTATCTGTTATTATGGCAGGGATACTGATCTTTGCCGCCTGCGGCGATGAGCATAAGCACACCTACGGCGCATGGGAGACTGTTGTTGAAGCAACCTGTGAAACAGAAGGCTTTATTACCCATACCTGCACCGATTGCGGCGCTGCAGAAAACCAAACAGTTGCAGCACTTGGTCATAATGAGGAGATTGTAGAGAGCAAGGCTGCCTCCTGCACAGAGGAAGGACTTACCGAGGGTAAAAAATGTTCTCGCTGTGATAAGGATATAGTAGCCCAGCAGGTTGTAGCAAAGACAGAGCATAATATTGTTATTACCCCTGCAAAGGCGGCGACTTGCGAGGGTGACGGTTGCAGTGAGGGAAAGTCCTGCTCAGTATGCGGTCAGGTGCTTTCGGAGGCGGCGGTCATTCCCAAGCTGGGTCACACAATAAAAACCATTGCGGGAAAGAGCGCCACTTGTACATCTGACGGTATTTCCGAAGGTCAGCAGTGCACGGTCTGTAATACCGTTCTTGTAGAGCAGAAGGAGATCTCTGCATCGGGACATAATTACAAATCAAAGGTCACCAAAGAAGCAACCTGCATAAGTGAGGGAACCAAGACATTTACTTGTTCAAACTGCGGAAACTCCTATACCGAAAACTTTAGTCTGACGAAATATGAATCCAGCGAGCTTTATGAAAAAATCAAGGAATCTGTCGGTGAGATCGTAATTTATAACGAAAGTGGAGTAGAGATTTCATTGGGAACCTGCTTTGTCATATCCGCCGACGGAAAAATAGTTACCAACTATCATGTAATAGATGAAGCCTATAGCGCAAAGGTATATTTGGGTGACAAAACCTATACTGTAACATCGGTATTAGCATTTAACTCGGATAAGGATTTGGCGGTACTTAAGATTAATGCAAGCGGGTTGTCTCCTCTTACTGTTTGCAATCTTGTTCCCAAAACAGGTGCTACCGTTTATGCTATCGGCAGTTCAAGAGGACTGACCTCTACCTTTACCAGAGGAATTATAACCCAAGCCAACCGCGTTCTTGGCGGGGTAATATATGTTCAGCACGATGCCGCTATTTCTAACGGCAACAGCGGTGGTCCTTTGGTCAATGAATATGGTGAGGTTATTGGCATAAATACATTGTATATCAAGGAGTCGCAGAATCTCAACATGGCGGTGTTTACCAAAGAATTGACCGGCATAACATACGGTGAGGCTATGACCTTGGAGCAAATGCAAAGAGGCAACAAAGGCAGAACATACAACTCTGTATTGAGCTGGATTAAGAAAAATGGTGAATATAATACAGACGGATATTACGATTGGTTTGATTTTAGTGACAATGCCGTATATAACTTTTATTATGATGTAGAGAAGGATAGATTAGTAACCAGGCTCATCTATGATTTTGATGATGGTGCAGAGCTGGATGTCTATTTAGACCTTTCCGGTGATGGCAGTTATAGCTTTTGGTCATACTACACAGCCAGTAGCGGCAGTAAGGTGTATTGTGATGGAACGCTTAATCCCGCCACTTTTGGACAGGATTCGCTGCTCACCTTTGATGAATATGACGGATACAGTAACAGTAATGCAAAGACTGCTATGGTTAATATGGTAAGTGTGGCAATGCAATGGAATATAGACTGGATGGGTGATTTTCTCGCCAACGACGTTGGAGGATTTACCCTCAAGGATTTTGGTTTTAAAGTATTTTAAAAGAAAAAGGACAGAGAAACTTCTCTGTCCTTTTGATTTTTAAAGAAAGCCTTTTATGTCGCTTGCCAAGCTTTCTTCAAGCTTGATAAGCCGCTTGGTGATGTCCTTGGAAACCTCGTCGGCAGCCTTATACTCATTGAGATAGCGGTTAAGTGATTTTACACCCATATTGCAGCCGTCGGTCATCAGGTCGGCTATGGTACTGTCCGATTCGTTA
The DNA here is from genome assembly GCA_964582395.1 of uncultured Oscillospiraceae bacterium. Taxonomy (GTDB): domain Bacteria; phylum Bacillota; class Clostridia; order Oscillospirales; family Butyricicoccaceae; genus RGIG3513. The sequence goes on from CAZOSH010000119.1 coordinate 3,682, forward strand.
AAGGTAAGCTTCATAGAGGTCTTCATTTTTGACATACTTGAAGCAATGGGGCTGGGCTTTTTGCCGTCGTCGCGGAACTTGACAAGCTGAGCCTGTATCTCCTTATCGAGAGAGATGTGCTCATCCTTGCAACGGTTTAGATATTTTTTTAGGGCGGGGGAGGAAACATAATCATAAACATCGTTTATGGAGTCGACCCCCATTTTGACTCCTGCGTCGCACTCACGAAGTAATTTTATGGTATCCGATTCGATCATTTGCCGCCATCCTTTCTATGCGTTTTAAGAATAGTATGGGCAAAATGCATACGGAGTATGCATTCTCGCGGGAAGTGCTGGTCTGATTGCTGAAACTTATATACTTGAAATAAAGAAAACACCCAAGAAAAAGCTCGAAAAAATGGGGACAGCAGCGGAGAATAAACTCTTTTTTGAAAATATTATAATTTTTCTTGCATTTCCGAATAAAATATGTTAGTATAACTAATGCTGACAATTTAACATTGGTTTTGGAGAAGTACCCAAGTGGTGAAGGGGCTCCCCTGCTAAGGGAGTAGGGCGGTAACACGTCGCGAGGGTTCAAATCCCTCCTTCTCCGCCAA
>CAZOSH010000120.1:0-4246 GCA_964582395.1 uncultured Oscillospiraceae bacterium
AGTACAAGACCGAACTGGGCTTCTGAAATTATGCTTTTTTCTCTTGTCTACTTTTGCTTGACAGATGCACCATCCGGTAGTCTCTTTTTTAGTATTCTGAAACTAAAGACAATTCTTCAAAGATCTTCTTATAGCTTTCATATCTACTTAATGTGTCGGACTCTGAAGATAACACATCTTTAATGTGGCAATCGGGCTCATTGATATGCACACAATCTGTAAAGCGACAATTCCCTATCATATCATTTATCTCCGGAAAATGATATTGCAGATCATTTTTATCAAGCTTATCCATCTTTGTTATTTCAAAAGACGAAAAACCCGGTGTATCGGCAACATATCCGTTTTCGACTCTTAAAAGCTCAACATGACGAGTCGTATGCTTACCCCGTTCTATTTTTTTGCTTATATCGCCTACAGTAATCTTAAACCTCTCATCTATCCTATTTAAGATGCTCGATTTGCCTATTCCCGAATTACCTGTAAAGGCTGACACCTTTCCGTCAATCAAGCCCTTTACCTCGTCTATACCTTCGCCGGAAACCGCGCTTACGCGTATAACTTTAAAGCCTGCCTTGGTATAAATACTATAGAGTTCATCACTGCTGTCAAGATCGCTTTTGCTTAGCAGCAAAATCATCTCGATCCCTTTTATTGAAGCAATCACGGACATCTTATCAATAAGATAGGGATCGGTTTTAGGCGCAGAATTAGATGCTACAACAAATAGACGGTCAATATTGGCTACAGCGGGTCTGATGAGAAAGTTTTTCCTGGGTAATATTCTTGTTATATGATAGCTGCCTCTCGTATTTCCAACCTCTACCCTATCACCGGATACAGGCACTTCCCTGCCTAAGCGCAATTTACCATCTAAGGAACATAATACATCTCCGCAGGAGGTAGATACAGTGTATCTACCTCCTACGCCTTTTAGTATAATACCATTATCTGTTTTCATCATTCAAAAACTACATTACGCTGTTGAATAACAGTACCATTTTGGATAACGGTAACAGTATTATATCCGTAAAATGCAGTCAAAGGAACTGTTATACTGCCTTCTGAATAATAATGTGTACCTTCATATTCAAGATAACTGTTCACCTTAACCGTAACAGATATCTCACCCTCAGCTTCAATGATATCAACCTTATAATCCATTGTACGCTTTGCTATATCATCGGGGTACGGGTCATAACTTACACCATATCCAACCTCAACAGGAGGCAATGTGCCGCCTCCAATGCCCGTGCTGACAATATAAGAGAGTACGATACCTTTATCAACGATAGAATCGGCAGAGATTGTCTGGTAAATGATTGTGCCCGGAGTTGCTTCATTTTCTACATATTCAGGAGTTCCCACCACAAGGCCTGCATTAGTAATTGCATCCTTTGCCTGATGCTCATTCATCGAAAGAATATTGGGAACAATAGTCTGTTCAGGCTTGGGACCTTTACTGTAGATAATTGTAACAGATTGTGATTTTGATACTGTTTCACCCGCAGCAGGTCGAGTTTCAATGACCTGTCCAACATCATAAATGTTGGAGTAATCTGACTCAACAACAGTAGCAATATCATGGGAGCGCAGATCATTCTGAACCTCAATATAATCCTTGCCCGAATAATCTTCAAGAACAATAGATCGATTTCCAAGGCTGACGGTTACTTCTATTTCGGTATCTTTATTAACTCGTCTATTAGGCTTTATTGACTGGGAAATAATAAATCCTGCTTCATATTCACTGTCGTAAATAGATTCGCCCTTAACGATGTTATATTCAGCATATTCAAGCGAACCCACTACAACCTCATAATTCTTGCCTACAAGGTCGGGAACTGTAACTTTATTGCTTTCAGTCGTGCCAAAGGGATTAATTACTTTATACACAAAGAAGGCAACACCCAAAAGAAACAGAAGAATAGCAATCAATGCAAATACTATGGCACCGGAAAAACCGGCCCAACCAATGTTCTTTACTTTGGTATTATATGTTTTCTTGCTTTTGAGCTTGCCTTTTTTAACAGACTTTTTCACAGATGCATTCTTCCCTTCATCAGGACGGACGGGTTTTCTTTGTCCTGTTTTATGAACAGGCTTTTTAACAAGTCTCTTTGACGGTGCCGGCGCAGGTTTCTTAATAACTCTATTATTCTGCGTGGGTACACGTTTAGAATCACTTTGAGATGTTGTTGGTTTGGGTATATATTTTAACATATTATCCTCTATAGGTTTTTCCGCAGAATTATCCGACTTATCTTCCGCAGTATTTTTGTCAACCGCTACATTTGTTTGAGTCGGGTCAACAGGAAGAATAAAATTAGGATTACTTCTGAAAGATTCAAGATCTCGCAATATATCTGTTGCCGAACCATATCTTCGAGCAAGAGACGGATTCATAGCCTTCATTGTAATACTTTCCAAAGTCTGAGGAATGCCATCAACAAAATCAGAAGGCGGTAAAGCCATAGAGTTTATATGCTGAATTGCAATAGATACGGGTGAATCACCCTCAAAGGGCAATCTGCCGGTAAGCATTTCATACATAACAACGCCGAAAGAATACAGATCGGATCTTGCATCAATAATACTGCCTTTAGCCTGCTCAGGAGAAACATAATGCACCGACCCGATAGCCTCGCCCATTGTTTTAGTGCCCTCTTGTGCTACCATATTTTTTGCAATACCAAAATCAGCAACCTTTAAAGTACCGTCACGAAGCAACATAATATTCTGAGGCTTTATGTCCCTATGGATAATATTTCTACTATGTGCATGTTCCAACGCCTTTGCGATCTGAAGCGCGAAGAAAGTAACTTCTTTCCAAGTAAGAACACCGCGACGCTTCAAATACTCCTTAAGGGTTATACCATCAATAAGCTCCATAACTATATACTCTGTATCCTCAAAATGAGAAACATCATATACAGATACTATATTCGGATGAGAAAGAATAGCAACTGACTGCGACTCATCATGGAACTGACGGCGAAGCGACTCGTCAGCAGAATATTCATCCTTTAAAACCTTAAGGGCAACATAACGATTTAATCTGTTACATCTTGCTTTATAGACAACAGACATTCCACCGACGCCTATGACCTCGATTATTTCATATCTGTTATCCAATGTTTTACCTATATATTTATCCATTAATAATCACCTCAAAACTCACAGATAACAACACTTATGTTATCGTGACCACCACGGGAATTAGCAAGAGAAATCAAAGCATTGCACGCCTCTTCAACCGAATTGCTGTTAACGACCTCAAAATGTATTTCAGGCTCACTGACTTCTTCTGTAAGTCCATCACTGCATAATAATATGTACTGTCCTTTAGACACATTTATATCATATATGTCACTCTGTACGTTAGACTCAACGCCCAAAGCTCGTGTTATTACATTTTTGTTTGGGTGTTTGCTTGCCTGCGCTGCAGAAAGCTCACCTTTTTCTACAAGTTCATTGACTAAAGAATGGTCTTTAGTGATCTGTTTGATCTCTTCCTCCGAAATCAAATATGCCCTACTATCACCGACATTCGCAACGGTTACTTTACTATCATTGCAGAATAATCCAACCATTGTTGTTCCCATACCTGAAAGTGAGTTATCTTCACAAGATTTTATATATATTTGCTGGTTGGCATCGGTAACCATTTTGCGCAGCAACTTGCCCCACTGTGACCTTCTCGGATAACTATCGATCACATCAAGTTGAGATTTAACTGTGTCAACAGCTATGGCACTTGCTACTTCACCGCCATTGGCACCGCCCATTCCGTCACATACAACAGCAAAAGCAAACTTTTCACCATCACCGAGATGAATAAAAAGACTGTCTTCATTAATTATTCTCTTTTTTCCCTTGTCAGTAACTCCAAATACTTTCATATTTGAACTCCTTTTCAGAGTGTAGATTTAACTCTCAACTGTCCGCAAGATGCATCAATATCTCCGCCGAGGCTTCTCCTTACAGTTGCATTAATTCCTCGGGAAGCAAGTGTATCCTGAAACATTTTAATATTCTGAGGAGAAGAAGGAATAAGCGGACTCCATGGCAATCTGTTCAGCGGAATAAGATTAACGTGACATAAAAAGCCCTTGAGAAGATTTGCTAACTGGATTGCATCAGCCTTTGAATCGTTGACACCCTTTATCATTGCATATTCAAATGATATTCTGCGATGGGTCTTATCAAAATAACGTTTACAAGCCGGAATAAGCTCCTCAATAGG
>CAZOSH010000121.1:0-4234 GCA_964582395.1 uncultured Oscillospiraceae bacterium
ATTGGTGTAAGTGTCATTCCCAGCATTTCTGCAGCACTTGCCAAACTTGAAGAAAAACGTGCGAGAAGTCTCACAGAAAGTGCTTTCCGTCTAACGGGATTGCTTGCATTTCCTTGTGCAATTGGATTGGCTGTACTGTCAAAACCTATATTATCTCTCCTGTATTTCAATCAGCTTGAAGATGCAGTTGCTGCATCACCGCTTCTTGTTTACCTCACGCCTGCGGTATTCTTTGTTGCGATGGTTACTGTTACCAATGCAGTTTTGCAAGCAAGCGGTAAGATATGGATTCCTGTAATTACAATGTCTTTGGGCGGAGTAATAAAATTAGTGACAAACTGGATACTCGTTGGAACACCTGCCATTAACATTGCGGGTGCCCCATTGGGCACATGTCTTTGTTATGGCACAATTTCGGTCCTTAATCTGGTTTATATTTGGCTGAGGATCGTCAAGTATTCTCCTGTAAAGGTTTTCCTAAAGCCTTTAGCTGCGGCTGCGGTAATGGGAATATTTGCATATTTTGCATATGATCCCATTGTTAAAATTATCGGCGGAAGCTTTATGATGGATGCTTTGGCACTTGTTATTACCATTGGACTTTCCGCATTTATATATCTTCTTATGCTTATCGCAATTAAGGCGTTACCCAAGGAAGATATCCTTATGCTTCCAAAGGGTGAAAAAATTGCAAAATTATTAAAAATGTAGTAAAAAATGCTTGCAAAGGATGTAACAATATGGTAAATTGTAATAAAAGTGAGTACAATTTTGAAGATCTTTTGTTGATTATGAACACTTTGCGTGCTCCCGGGGGGTGTCCTTGGGACGCAGAGCAGACTCATACCAGCATTCGTCGCAACTTCATAGAAGAAGTATACGAGGCGTGCGAAGCCATCGACATCAATGATGACCGACTCCTTTGTGAGGAGTTAGGCGATGTGCTTTTGCAGGTTGTTTTTCATGCAAAGATTGCGGAAGACAGGGGCGCTTTTTCGATTAATGAAGTGTGTGACGGTGTTTGCAAGAAGCTCATTTATCGTCATCCTCATATTTTTGGTGATAAAGATTTGAAAACTTCCGCTGAAGTGCTTGATATGTGGGAAGAGGTTAAGAAGAAAGAAAAACATCAAAATAGTACTACAGAAGCTATATCACAGATCGCTAAGACACTTCCTGCACTTATATATGCTGAAAAAGTACAGAAAAAAGCGGCAAAGTCAGGAATAGAAGTTGCTGACACTGGAGATAAGAATGATATAGGTGAAAAGCTTTTTGATCTGGTTGCTGAAGCAAGAGCCCAGGGGATAGATCCTGAGAAGGCGCTTACAGATGCAACAAATAGATTTGCTCAGCGATTTGCTGAAGTGGAAAAGCAGTTAAATAAGTTAGGACCCAAATAATATATAGGAGGACAAGAAAATGAACAAGACAGAACTTATCGCAGCAGTAGCAGAAAAGTGCGGTATTAAGAAGAATGCAGCAGAAGCAGCAGTTGCAGCAACTTTTGAAGCAATCGCTGAGGAACTCGTAAAGGGCGGCAAGATCCAGGTTATCGGATTTGGCTCTTTTGAGGTTAAGGATCGTGCAGCTCGTCAGGGTCGCAATCCCAAGACTAACGAAGCTATTGAGATCGCAGCAACCAAGTATCCCGTATTCAAGGCCGGCAAGGCTCTGAAGGAAAAAGTCGCAAAATAAAATGCGATTAGATAAGTATCTCAAAACCACCAGACTCATTAAAAGACGGACAGTTGCCAATGAAGCTTGCGGCACCGAGCGTGTTGAGGTAAATGGTAAGGTTGCTAAGTCTTCTTATAGAGTCAAGGTGGGAGATATTATCGTCATTTCGTTTGGAACGAAAACATTGAAAATACGGGTCCTTGACATTAGCGAACATAGTACTAAGGATTCAGCGTCGTTGATGTATGAAGAAATAACAGAATAAAACGAAAATTCTCCCCATATATATCTATTAACAGATATGGGGAGGTTTTTTATGTCTGAATATAATTATATTGAAACGGGAAAAAACAATGTTATCATTGAGAACCGTGAAAAAGCAAGTATCTCCGGAGTTTCAGAAGTTATAAGTTTTGACGAAAGGGAAATTTCTATGGATACCTGCCAAGGAAGACTTACAATAATCGGTGAAGGACTGCACGTGGAGAAACTTAATCTTGATATTGGCGAAATTGCTCTGTCAGGCAGAATAGACGGCTTTGAGTATACAGGTAAACAAAAAGAAAGATCCTTTTGGTCGAAGATTTTCTGAAATGGGAATGGATCTTGCTTTTCAAACAAGGGTTTTCCTGTTTTCAGTTTGTTTTGGGTCGTTAGCTGTAATTGTTTATAAGACGCTAACGAGTCTTGCAAAGATGTTCAAACGAAAAACTCTTGCTTTGATCATCAGCGATTTGTTTTTCTCAGCGTTATGCTTTTTGGGCGCGGTATTATTTCTGTTAACTGAAGGTCAAGGCAGACTTGAAGGATATGTATTGTTCGGTACAGTATTGGGAGCGGCGCTGTTTTTGCTAATTTTCTCGGGCGGTTCGGTGCTTTTTTGCGGCAAAAAGGCAAGAAAATGAAATTTTTCGACATTTTTTTGTTGACATTAAAAAAGATATACAATATAATTAAGTTATATAAATATTCAGTTATAAGTGTGGCATTATCCGGAAAGGGAACTATAATGAAAAAGAAAAAAAGAGTAAATATCGCCATTAAACTTTTGGTTGTGCTCTTTGCTCTTTATGCGGCTGTTACATTCGTTCAGCTTAATATAAAGAATAATTATTTAAAGAATCAGAATACATCGCTTGCCCAGCAAATAGATAAACAGGAAACAACAAATGACCAGCTTCGAGACGCTACAAGCGGAGAACCTGACGAAGAAGAGATCGAGTCGATCGCCAGAGAACAGCTTGGCTTGGGCCTTCCGGGAGAACAGGTTTTTGTTGATACTTCCAGTAAATAGGGGGAACAGCAATTAGATGGAAATTGTAGTCGGAAATATTTATGACGGAAAGGTCACCGGCATTACAAGGTTTGGTGCATTTGTTCAGTTAGCACCCGGAAAGAGCGGAATGGTACATATTTCTGAGATTACCAATGCTTATGTCAGTGATATAAACCAGCATCTCTCTGAAGGACAAGAGGTAAAAGTTAAGGTCTTAGGTATTGACAGCGCAAATAGGATAAACCTTTCTATTAAAAAAGCAGTTGAACCCTTGGGTGAACAGCCAAAGGGGCAGAGCTATCAGCCCAGACCCAAGCAAACTGCGCCTAAAGAGGAAGAAGATCCTTTTGAAAGTAAGCTTAAGGCCTTTATGCAGAGCAGTGAAAGCCGTATTTCCGATTTGAAGAGTCATTCTGATCGCAGAAGTGGTGGACGGAGAAGAAGATAAAATATTAAGCAGCAGTTTATCTGCTGCTTTTTGTATTTAATTGTTTTTTTGGAGAAGTATAGTATTATAAGCTTGCTTTCTTGGGGGGAAATGATGACTCGTATTACAGTATTGGGTTTTGATTTTGGATTTGTAGAAAATATAAAAAATACTTTTTTTGATAATGATAATGTGATAATTAGTAATTCAGAAGCTGAAGAAACTGATATTCTCATTATTTCAAATCAAAAAATCAAAATATCCACGCAAACAAAAATACTGATAATCCCTGATGATGTAAGAGATATTGATTGTGTAAAAGCAGATATAGCGATATCCTGCGGAATCAGTGATAGAAATACAATAACATTATCATCTTCAGTAGAAGGGTGTGAGATGGCATCAGTTCAAAGAGAAATGTTGTCAATTGACGGAAGAATAATAGAACCGCAAGAAATTGAATTGAAGGATATTCGCGGAACTACTGCTCAAAAGTTGATAATTTGCGCGTTGAAGCTTGTATTGGGATCTTAATATTCTGGAAAAAGTTACCTATAATAAAACAGCATTCATTGAGTGATAATATGAATGTAAACTTTAAGCAAAGGAGAAAAGATTATGGCTTCCAGTAGTAATAAGTCCAGCATGAGTGCAAGCACTAAGCAGGCTCTGCATAATTTTAAGATGGAAACCGCCCGCGAAGTCGGTGTACCCCTTAATGATGGCTACAACGGCGAGCTGACCAGCAAGCAGGCAGGCTCTATCGGCGGTCAGATGGTTAAGAAGCTTATCCAGCAGGCCGAAAGCAACCTTAAGTAAGGAATCTTTTCCTTATATGGGAATATTTAAAA
>CAZOSH010000122.1:0-4224 GCA_964582395.1 uncultured Oscillospiraceae bacterium
AATGCTCTGTGGGTTTTCCACAGAGCATTTTTTACATATTTGTTGACCTAGACGCATAAAAATTATATAATTAGAGAAACAAATTGGAAAAAATAGGGTATAATATAAAAGAGGTGAGTTTATGCGCTTTACAAAAATGCAAGGCTTAGGTAACGATTATATATATGTGTGGGGTGAGGTAGACTCTCCCGAGGAGTTGTCTGTCCGCCTGTCCGACCGTCATTTCGGCATAGGCGGTGACGGACTTATTCTCATGGACAGATCGGATGTTGCCGACTTTAAAATGCGTATTTTCAATGCCGATGGAAGTGAAGCCAAGATGTGTGGAAACGGCATCCGTTGCGTTGGAAAATATGTTTTTGAAAAGGGGTATACCGATAAAAAAGAGATAACTGTAGAGACACTTTCGGGAATAAAAACCCTTCAGCTTGAAATTGAGACCGGCAAGGTAAAGAACATTACAGTGCAGATGGGACAAACAAAAGTAGGCAGTGAAATGACACTTGATATTGACGGCACTGAGGTGAGCTGTGTTCCCGTGTCGGTGGGTAACCCTCACGCCGTTACATTTGTGGAAGATATGGACAAAGTTGACCTCTCAGCCATCGGACCTAAGCTTGAAAAGCACCCCGCTTTTCCCGACGGCATCAATGCAGAGTTTGTTCAGGTCATAGACGAGCATACTCTGCGTATGCGGGTATGGGAGAGAGGAAGCGGAATTACTCTTGCCTGCGGTACGGGTGCTTGTGCCTCTGCCGCGGCGGCAGTCATACAAGGTCTGTGCATTGCAAATACACCCATTTCTGTGCAGCTTGACGGCGGAATATTGCAGATCAAGATAGCGTCCGACGGCACCGCTCAAATGCGCGGCCCCGCAAGGATAGTCTTTGAAGGCGAAATAGACTGATTGAAAATCCCGACAGATTTGTCGGGATTTTTTGGAACTAAATTAATCTTTATGTAGTCTAAAAGTTAAAAGGGGAGGTAAATATGAAAAAGCTGATATCTATATTTTTGCTTTTTAGTTTGTGCATAATAATGACTGCTTGTCAAAATAACAGTGCAGAGAAAGCCGACAATGTAGAAATAGGAGGCATTCCCAAAAGCGAATTACAAGATCAGCCATCCTGCATAGTACCGCCTCAATATATATGGGTGCATTTTGACTCGGTTGAGCAAATGATTATGTGCTTTGCTGATGGCAGCATGCTGACGGAAGAGTGTGTTGACACTGAAATTATCACCGAAGAATACCGAGATTTTGTCAATGAACGTGTAAAGCAAAACTCCTTGCTTGCGCCTGAATATAAAGGGAAAACAGCCTATTCAGGTGAGAATAAGATAAGCATCGGAAATGCTGAAGCCCACCTTTGCGGCTCTACTAAAATATGGTATCGTATAGAGTCCGATACGGAGGAACTTGTTCTTAGTATCGGCTATATGACGCCGGAAATTGCAAGTCAGGTAGGCACATACGGTATTCAAAAACTAAAGAGTATACATTACTCTATGTATAAAGACTATTTTGGGGACTCCCTTGATGAAAGCGCACTGATTAGCGAGATAAAGTCGGTCAAGATAGGCGGAAAAGATACCCAAGTATTTATCACTCTTATACCGGGAGATCAAAGACGGAGAGTTGAGTTTATAGTAAATGATAATATATTTGTTGAGATACTTGTTAAGCCTGAGTATATTGAAAAGGGATTGCTTAACGATATTTCCTTTGCAGAACTTCCGTTGATATAATAGATCGAAATAGTATAGAGGAAGTAATACATTGTATTTTGTAATCAAAAATTGCCCAATATATATTATGATTAAAAATGAGTTTTAGTGTCATGGAAATCAAAGGTTGCAATCTTGTCCAAGAAAAATCTTACAAAAGTATGACAAATCGACGGTTTTTGCCGTCGATTTGTTATATTTTAGTAATAATTGTAACCCTTTTGTTGTTGTATTGAATGGTGTAAATTGTTTATAATATAACCATAGGAAGTTTAAACAAGTTCTTCGTCAAAATGTAAAGGAGTGATAATATGAAGAACATTAAAAAGTACGGTTTGCTGCTGCTATGCTTGCTTTTTGTTTTTGTTGCCGCTTGCAGTAATGCATCAAACAACGAGCCGGATGTTCCCGATGATATGGGCGACACAAACAATAACGGCAACGATACACCCGCAGTACCCGACGAGCCTACCACACCCAATGAGCCTACCACACCAAACGAGCCCACAACCCCCGACACACCCACAACACCCGATACCCCTGCAGACCCCAACACCCCCGATGAGCCTGCTGCTCAGACTTGGCGCGAAAAGGTGACCGACAGCGGTTACGGCGGCGCAAAGTTTATCCAAAAGGTAGGGGATAAAACTTCTCAGCTTACCTTTGGAAAGACCTTTGCTGATGAGATAAATTACATCGCAGGTCTTACCGATCCCAAGCAGTCCAATGGGCCTTCTTCCTACAATGACTACACTTCGTTCAGTATTGCCTTTGACGATCCCAGCGGAAACAACTACGGCATTGACTTTATCCACGTTGTCAAAAACGGCACTACCTATCTGGCGGTCAAGGAGGACAAGGAAAACACCCGCTGGCTGACTGCTGACGCGGTAACTTATTTTGATGAGGTAGTAAAGGAGAACAACATTACCCTTGGGTAAGAGGTAAAATTGATTCTTTAGCACTGAATGATAAGCCTTCCCCTTGAGGGGAAGGGGGACCGCTTGCGGGGGATGAGGTGTCAAATAATTGAAAATACCATAAACAGACACCTCATCCGCTTCGCTTTGCTCAGCACCTTCTCCTCAAGGAGAAGGCTTTTTTATGCCAAACCACAATTTATACAATATATAATAGTACTTGATAATTTTTTTACGGTGTGTTACTATATAGAATGCGGTTTTGGACATTTCTGCACAAAAGCGAATGCAGAAAGATTTTTGATATGCATGGCAGGTGAAACTATGGCTCAGATAACAAGCCGTAAAAACAGCGAAATACAGCGCCTTAAACGCCTTCTTGATGACGGCTCTTTCCGTCGCAGTGAGGGTTTGTTTATCTGCCACGGTGAGGTTATGCTCAATGAAGCCCTTGTCTGCAATATGACTATTGAATGCGTATATTGCACAGAGAATATGCTTTCCGCTGTTCCTGCACATTTAAAGACTGTTACTGTCACTCCCGAGATAATTGAAGTCATCAGCGGTGTGGGCACATCGGTGGGCTTGGTGTTCACCTGCGCGCTGCCCGTTGCCAAAGAGTTTTCGGGAAAAAGATTTATCGTCCTTGAGGATGTCCGTGACCCCGGTAATGTGGGAACTATTATCCGTACTGCCGATGGATTGGGTATTGACGGTGTCATCTTTGTGGGCAACTGCGCCGATTGCTTTGCACCTAAAGTGGTGCGTTCCACAATGGGCTCGATTTTCCGTATGCCACTTCATTTTTGCGATACAGAAAAGCTTAAAAGCCTATGCCGCGAGCATAATATAGATATCATTGCCGCCCAGCTTTCCAAAAGTGCTCAGGTGCTTGGCAAGGATGCCTTAAATGCGCCCTGCTGCGTAATGATAGGCAATGAAGCCCACGGGCTTTCAGAGCAGGCTGTGGAAATTGCCAACCGCAGTATGATCATCCCTATGAAAGGGGCAGAGTCTCTCAATGCGGCGGTTGCGGCAGCGATCTTTATGTGGGAGATGCGTGAGAGATGAAATATCACATCTGGCTGCGTGAAATCGCAAAGCTGCCTTGCGATAAGGCGTGCAGACTTATCAGCGAGCTTGGCTCTGCTGAGGCGGTCTATAATGCACAGATAAGCACCTTGAGCAAGATAGTCCGCTTGACCGAAAGGGACAGAGAGGGACTTTCCTGCCGCGACCTCTCCGCTGCCGAAAAGATCATCGGCAAGTGCAGAGACAAAGATATAGATATACTTACTTTTTCTGATAAGACCTATCCTCAAAGATTGCGTGAGACCTATTCTCCACCCGTGGTTTTGTATATCCGCGGCAGGCTGCCCGATGTGGATGCACTTCCGCTTTTTGCCATAGTTGGAAGCAGACGACCCACCCTTGACAGCAAGGCATTTGCCGAAGGTATGGCAGAGAACCTTACACAAGCGGGGATTACCGTGGTTTCGGGACTTGCGGAGGGTATAGACACCTGCGCCGCCGAGGGCGCGCTTAAAGCGGGCAACACCGTTGCCGTTTTAGGCAC
>CAZOSH010000123.1:0-4185 GCA_964582395.1 uncultured Oscillospiraceae bacterium
CTGAGTTCCGTCAAGCATAATGTTACCTCCCATACCTGAAAAAACGATAAAACAGCAGGGCAGATTTGCCCATAATCACCATCTTAAGAAATTATATCATAATTTAACTCGGGTGTAAAGTGATTTTCTTGTCACTTTTTGCATAAACCATATTATATAAAACGATGGCAGATCAGATGATCTGCCATTGTTGAGTATGTGATTTATCAGCCTCTGAGTACTGCACCCAACTCGTTGGCGAGAGAGGTGAGGATGTTGCTCAAAGCACTATCAGCTTCTTCACCGGTCAAGGAACGATCGTCAGCGCGAAGAACAAGATTAAATGCAACGGACTTTTTGCCGTCGTCAATGCCCTTTCCGCGATAGATATCAAAGAGCTTGACCTCCTTGAGCAGACCCTTTGAAGCCTTCTTAATGACCTTTTCAAGCTCACCGACTGTGACCGATTCGTCACAGACTACCGCGATGTCGCGGGTGAGTGAGGGGAACTTGGGCAGAGGTACATATTCGGGATCGGCGCCCTTTACAGCCATCAGCTTGTCAAAGCCAAGCTCGGCGCAATAAAGCTCACCGTCAACACCGTAGTTGCGGGCAACCAGGGGATGGATCTGTCCGAATACACCCAGGCACTCACCCTTTGCATAAACGGTTGCACATCTGCCGGGATGGTAAGAGGGGTTGTCGGTGCAGGGCTCATAGCTTATTTCATCGGCACGGATATCTTCAAGCAGAGCTTGAATGTGACCCTTCAATGTGAAGAAATCCATATCGTCGCCGTAAGCGCCCATAGAGAGGATTTTTGCTTCATTTGCAAGTCCGTCACCATTGCCTGCAAGATAGATCCTGCCTATTTCGTAAAGCTTAACATTCTTGTTGCGGTAGTTGTAGTTACGGGTAAGGATCTCAAGCATTGAGGGAAGAACGGTGGTGCGCATAATAGAAGTATCTTCGCCCAGGGGGTTAAGTATCTTAAAGGATGCGCGGCGCTCATCGTTTTCTGCACAACGGATCTTGTCATAATAAGAAGGAGAGATAAAGGAGTAAGTGATTATCTCGTCATATCCGCAACCGCGGCAAAGTGCGCCGAGGCGGTTTTCCAGCTGCTGCTCGGCATTGTAGCCGCCCTTGGTGGTCTGACCGCGCATAAGGGTGCAGGGAATATTGTTATATCCGTAGAAGCGGGCAACCTCTTCCGCAAGGTCAGCCATACGGAGTACATCGCCGCGCCAGGAGGGAACGGCAACAGCATCGCCCTCCACACCAAAGCCTACCTTGGTGAGAATGGTCTGCATAGTAGCCATATCCAGATCTGTACCCAAAAGACCGTTGATCTTTTCAGGCTCAAGCTTAAGGGTGGTTACAGAGGGGGTAAAGTTGACAATGTCAATAGTGCCGTCAAGCACTTCACCAGCGCCAAGCATTTCAACCAGTTCGCAAGCGCGGTCAACTGCGGGAAGTGTATTCATAGGATCAAGACCCTTTTCAAACTTTGCGGAAGCCTCGGTACGCATACCGAGAGCAAGAGCGCCCTTACGGATGCAGGTGCCGTCAAAGCAAGCGGACTCGAAAACAACATCAGCGGTATCTTCAACGATCTCAGAGTTAAGACCGCCCATAATACCTGCAAGACCTACGGCGCGATCCTTGTCGGCAATGACAAGATGATCGGCATTGAGCTTGCGGACATTTCCGTCGAGAGTGGTCAGCTCTTCGCCTTCCGCTGCGCGGCGGACGATGATCTTTCCGCCCTTAACATAACGGTAGTCAAAAGCGTGCATAGGCTGACCATATTCGAGCATTACGTAGTTGGTGATATCGACGATATTATTTATGGGACGGACACCCATTGCGCGCAGACGCTCACGCATCCACTTGGGAGAAGGTCCTATTTTTACATTGCGAACCATACGGGCAGAGTAACGGGGACAAAGCTCGGGGTCGGGAGTCTCAACTGTGAGCAACTCCGAAAGGCTGCCTTCAGCGCCGCCCTTTACAATGGGAGTATGGAGAGTGAGTTCTGTATCAAAGGTTGCAGCCGCCTCGCGGGCAAGACCGATAACAGAAAGACAGTCAGGTCTGTTGGGTGTTATTTCAAACTCAACAACGTGATCGTCAAGACCTACTGCCTCACGGATATCCTGACCGACCTTGACATCAAGCTCACTGTCGTCGGAAAGGATCCAGATGCCGTCCTCGAAAGCAGCGGGAAAATCACGCTGATCGAGACCAAGCTCCTTAAAGGAGCAAAGCATACCGTTGGAAACTTCACCACGGAGCTTGCCTTTTTCTATCTTGATGCCGCCGGGCAGGGTGGACTTGTGTAAAGCCACGGGAACGAGGTCGCCCTCCTTCACATTCTGTGCGCCGGTGACTATTTGGGTGGGCTCGCCTGCGCCTACATCAACCATACATACCCACATATGGTCGGAGTTTTCGTGGCGTTTCATAGTGAGGATCTTACCTACTACAACATTGGTGATTTCAGCACCTGTATCGACGGTAACTTCAACCTTAGAGCCGGAAAGGGTCATAGCCTCGGCAAATTCCTTGTCGGAGGCAGTAACCTTTACAAATTCATTAAGCCATTTTCTGCTGAGATTCATATTTCTGCACTCCTTTCATTAAAACTGCTCGAGGAAGCGGACATCGTTTTCAAAAATCAAACGAAGGTCGGCTATCTTAAAACGGCGCATTGCGGTACGCTCAAGGCCTATACCGAATGCCCAACCGGAATATACGTTAGTATCAATGCCTGCCATCTCCAGAACTCTGGGATGTATCATACCTGCGCCCAAAAGCTCTATCCAGCCTTCGCCCTTACAGGTGGGACAACCTACGCCGCCGCATTTGTGGCACTGAACGTCCATTTCACAGGAAGGCTCGGTGAAGGGGAAGTGATGGGGACGGAAACGGGTCTTGGTGCCCTTGCCGTACAGCTGCTCAACGACTGTATTCAGTGTGCCCTTAAGATCAGCCATGGTAACACCCTTGTCAATGACCATACCCTCGACCTGATGGAACATGGGGGAGTGGGTAGCGTCAACCTCGTCCTTACGGTAAACTCTGCCGGGAGCAACTATGCGAATGGGCAGCTCCATAGTGTCCATAGCGCGTACCTGCATGGGAGAGGTCTGTGAGCGAAGCATGACCTTGCTGTCTTTGTCAAAGTAGAAGGTGTCCGACCAGTCACGGGAAGGATGTCCCTCTTCGGCGTTAAGGCGGTCAAAGTTCAGTTCTGCAAACTCGATCTCGGGACCGTCAAGAACGGTGAAGCCCATACCGATAAATATTTCCTTGATCTCGTCAAGAGCGATGTACATAGGATGGCGGTGACCTACCGAGACTTCCTTGCCGGGAATGGTAACGTCCACCTTTTCAGCCTTGAGCTGCTGCTCCAAAGCTGCTTCGGCAAGCTTTACCGAAGCAGCGTCAATAGCCTTTTCAAGCTCTGCGCGGACCTCGTTTGCCAACTGACCGACGATGGGGCGTTCTTCAGCGCTCAGTGCGCCCATTCCGCGGAGAATTGCGGTAAGCTCACCCTTTTTGCCAAGATACTTTACTCGGGCATTTTCAAGCTCGTCACGGCTGTTTGCGTTGCCGATGACTTCCAGTGCCTGAGCAAGGATGTTTTTGAGTTGTTCCTTCATTTTTGCACCTCTGTATGGTTATATTTTTATATATCAAAATAAAAAAAGCCTTCGTCCTCATTAGGGACGAAAGCAAACTTCCGCGGTACCACCCTGATTTTCCGCCGTAAGCGGAACACTTTTCATCGCCTTGACGCGGCGGCTTCGGTATCTGCCTACCCACAAAAGCTTCAGCAGAACTGCTCCAAAGTGAACTTCACGCAAACCTTTCGCAAAACGGCTTTCAGCCTGTGACCGTTTCTCTCTGCCCGTAGGGAAGGCGCTACTCTCTTTATCAACGCATTTATAGAATATATAACACATTTAAGTTAAAAATGCAAGAGATAAAATACATATACCGCCCAAAAGTCACATAGATTTGGACAAGAGGTGATTTTTTGAAGAGGATATTTGCCATTGGAATGATATTGCTTGTTCTTTTCGGCTGCAAAGAAAAGGATAATACCAAGGATATATCGGCACTCTATGACGGAGATATTTCCTGCACAGTGCGTATAGAGGTGCAAAGCGAGCCCGCGGCGGAGTACATTATTTCTTT
>CAZOSH010000124.1:0-4148 GCA_964582395.1 uncultured Oscillospiraceae bacterium
TAACACTGAGACAGAATTGGCGACATTAGGCGTCATTCTTTGATTGTGGACGGTTTTATGTAAAAACCGCCCTTTTTTGATTTTTACGGAGGTGTTTAAGTATTAGCACGCAGGAATACCAAATCAACGAAGAGATTTTAGACAAAGAAGTTCGTCTTATCGACAGCGACGGAGCTCAGTTGGGCATAGTCGATATCCAGACCGCTCTTGACAAGGCCGAAGAACGCGGACTTGATCTGGTCAAGATCGCACCTATGGCACAGCCCCCTGTTTGCCGCGTTATGGATTACGGAAAGTTCCGTTTCGAGCAGGCAAAGAAGGAAAAAGAAGCACGCCGCAACCAAAAGGTTGTCGACATTAAGGAAGTTCGTCTTTCTGCTAAGATCGACGTTCATGATTTCGAAGTCAGAGTTAAAAGCGCTCAGAAGTTCCTGACAGGCGGAGATAAGGTCAAGGCTTCTATCCGTTTCAGAGGCAGAGAAATGGCTCATACAGACTTGGGTCTGACTATTATGGATCGTTTTGCAGATGCCCTCACCGAGTACGGTACGGTAGAAAAGCCCGCCAAGCTTGAAGGCCGCCAGATGCTGATGTTCTTGGCACCCCTGAAGAAATAAATAAGTTATATTAAGCCTAAGGCTTTTACAAGGAAGGAGCAATAATCATGCCGAAAATTAAGACCCACTCCGGCGCAAAGAAAAGATTTTCCGTTACCAAGAGCGGTAAAGTCAAAAGAGCAAAGATGAATCGCCGTCACATCCTCAACAAGATGACCACAAAGCGTAAAAGAGGTCTGCGTAAGGCAGCTTATGCTGATCAGACCAATGTAGCACAGATCAAGAGATTGATCCCCTACATGTAATCCCAATAGAATTAAGGAGGCTTATTTAAAATGGCAAGAGTTAAAGGCGCAATGATGACGCGCAAAAGAAGAAAGAAAATAATTAAGCTGGCTAAGGGCTATTGGGGCGCGAAGAAGAATCGCTATAAAATGGCGAACCAGCAGGTAATGAAGTCCCTGACCTACGCATACGTAGGCCGTCGCCTTAAGAAGCGTGACTTCCGCCGCCTGTGGATCTCCCGTATCTCTGCAGCTTGCAAGATGAACGATATCAACTATTCCCGTTTTATGAACGGTCTGAAGAAGGCAGGCATCGAGCTCAATCGCAAGATGCTGGCTGAGATCGCTGTAAGCGATGCCGCTGCTTTCACCGCATTGGTTGAAAAGGCAAAGGCTGCTCTGTAAGAGAATAAAATTAATGTCCGAGTGATCTTCACTCGGACAGTTTTATTTGCCTGCGGCAAGTTGTATTCGTATCAACAAACTATTTTTCACAATATTTTAGGAGTTTAAAATGAAAAGAGTCATTTTGCTTACCCTGATTTTATCATTATCTGTTTCTTTGATAGCTTGCAGCACTACCGACAACACATTACAAGTACCATCTAATCAGGATAATGTTGTTGACAACTCATCAAGTATGTACGGCATAAAAGAGGAACTCTTGGGATGTTGGTCTACCGAACCGGAATATGAACTTGAAAACGAGCTTAGATATAATTGTAACCTTGAAGCTTTTTCTTTTTTCGGCAATGGCACATATTGTCACCTTGAAGTTCGAGACAAATATTTATATCGTTACAATTTTACGTTTGGTTCATGGTTTGCAGAGGATGACGGAATTCTCGTTATGTATACAGATGATATGTCTTCTGCCATATTAAGAAAATACAGCATCGTTGATGACGCTCTTACTATAAAATCAATATCAGCCAAATCACAATTGGGCACAAAACAACAAAACTCCGATCTCGTGTTATTCGCCTCAAATGAAAATATATATGATCTCTGCCAGCGAACGCTAGATCATTTAGAAGAGTTAGATCGCTCAATAAACTTGGACGAATACTACTCTTATTAAATTGACTAAATGCCAATCTGTCTGTATAATATCCCTATATAACTTTATGGGGGATAAAAATGCAAAATAAATAAGCTATGCATAGAGTTAAACCACAAGCTGCTGCTTTCACCGCATTGGTTGAAAAGGCAAAGGCTGCTCTGTAAGAGAAATACAAGTGTCCGAGTGTTTTCACTCGGACACTTTTTTATGCCTTGAAAATGCCGGCAAGCCCTTCAATAAAGATCAATATAATGGCAAAGGGGAGAGCATAGCCGAGATAAACGCGAAAGGATTTTGATGTTGGAAAGCGGATGCCTTTTCCGCGATTTGCCTCGTTGATAAAGCTGTCAAAGCCCCAACCCCACCGAGATACGCAGAAGAGTAGATAAGCAAGGCATCCCACGGGAAGAAGCAGATTACTTACGATAAAGTCCTCGATGCTTAAAATATTTCCAATTTTTGGAATGCTTATATGGCTCAATTTATTAAAGCCGAAAACGCAGGGCAGGCTTAAAAGAGTGAGCGCTACAGTGTTGACTGCCAGCGCTTTTTTTCTGCTCCAACCTAGGTTTTCTGTGCATACAGCCATAATATTCTGAAAAACCGCCGTAACGGTAGAAAAGCTTGCAAAGGTCATAAATAAAAAGAAGAGTGATCCCCACAGTCTTCCTGCAGGCATATTGGCAAATACATTGGGTAAGGCTTCAAAAATAAGCGAAGGCCCCGCACTTGGCTCGATGCCATAGGTAAAGCAGGCGGGGAAGATCATCAGTCCCGCAGACATAGCCACAAAGGTGTCAAGTGCGCAGATGCGTATGGATTCTCCTGCAAGGGTATGCTCGTCCGACATATAGCTGCCGAATATCTGCATTGAGCTTAAACCGATGCTCAGGGTGAAAAATGCCTGATTCATAGCTGAGGAGATGACCTTTTCAATTCCGAGTGCCGCGGCTCTTTCAAAATCGGGAAGAAGGTAATAGGAAAGTCCTTCTTTTGCTTTGTCAAGGGATAGACTATTTATAACAAGAATAATGATGAGTATCAGCAGGGCAAGCATCATCGGCTTGGTGATACGCTCGAGACCTTTTGCAATTCCGCCGCTGCATACAAAAAAGCCCGCAACAATAATAATGATCAGCCAAAAGGTCATTTGGAAGGGGCTGTTAAGCAAGGAATAGAAAGCAGTGTTTATGGCAGCCGCCGAGTTAAGCCCGTTAAAATATCCTGTCGCATATCGGAAGAAATAGCACAGCATCCAACCCGACACGGTGGTATAAAACATCATAAGCAGATAGCAACCCAAAAGTCCCATCCAACCGAGAAGATGCCATTTTTGCCCCTGCTTTTCAAGGGTTTTCAGTGCGTTGACGGCGCTGCCTCTTCCTGCTCTGCCCACCGCAAGCTCCATTGACAAAAGGGGAACACCAAAGGCGACGAGAAAGAGCAGATAAAACAAAAGAAAGACCCCGCCTCCGTTTTCGCCCGCAACATAGGGAAACTTCCATACATTGCCGATACCGATAGCACAACCTGCGCTTACCAGCAGAAAACCGAGTCGGGATCTAAAACTTTCTCTTTTCATTTGTTACCATCCTACATTAGCAGTATGGCTATTATTTGTAATTATTGCGATTTAATACAGGCTTTCTTCATTTCTGCCTGTCAGCGCACCTTGCTCCTCCAAGCCGTCAAAGCCGTTTTGCCTTAAAGCCTCATAAAGCGCCAAAGCAACAGTGTTGGAAAGATTAAGGCTTCTTGCCCAAGAGAGCATAGGGATTCGCACAGCCTGCGCGTAGTTTTCTTTTATAAGCCATTCGGGCAAGCCTGCAGTCTCTTTGCCGAACATAAGAAAATCACCGGGCTTGTACTCCACCTGAGCGTAATTTTTATCCGCCTTGGTGGTGAAATAGTAGATGTTCGCGTTAGGATTAAGGCTGAAAAACTCATCAAGGCTTGTGTATTCACTCAGGCTGAGCTTGGGCCAATAATCAAGCCCTGCGCGGCGCACCGTGCGCTCTGAAAGCTCAAAGCCGTAGGGTTTGATAAGATGAAGCTTTGTGCCTGTTACCGCGCAGGTGCGGGATATGTTTCCCGTGTTTTGCGGAATCTCAGGCTGATGAAGAACTATATTAAACATAGGAGTGCTCCTTTGCGGGGTTGATAGTATTGGGAAGGTATTGCCAAAAAGATATTTTCAGCAATTCTCCGTATGAGTTTGAACTCTCATGGTTTTAGTGAAGTATC
>CAZOSH010000125.1:0-4137 GCA_964582395.1 uncultured Oscillospiraceae bacterium
CTTTTTTGTGCAGTCTGTTTATTCTGGGGCAATCCAAAGCAACTGTCGGGGTTTTCTTATGAAAAGAATATTTCTTATTTTTCAAATCTGCCCTTGAGGATGGTTTGTCCGTCTCTATAGGCAAGCTTGCCCTTTGCGTAGACCTGCGCAATATCGAGATTGCTGTCGAGGAAAACTATATCAGCATCCGCACCCTCTGCTATGCAACCTTTTATGCCCGCCTTGCCGATTGCCTTTGCGGGATTTGAGGTAACAAATCGGAGAGCGGTTTCGAGAGGAATATTTTCCTCATTAACACAGACTTTAAGTGTAGCAAGAAGTATATCGGGAAGTGTGTAATCGAGACCTATGCAATTGCCTTTATCATCAAAGCGGGGACGGCTTCCGCAGCTGTCGCTGGAAAGACAAATGCTTTCCTTTGACGCTCCGCTTTCAATGCAATATGCCAGCATTTTTTGTGCGGGAACTGCGGCAGTCTTAGGATCGTTTGCGGTGAGATCTATCATTCCACCGAGCTGTGAAAGCTTTACAGCCTGATTTGCAAGCTTGGTATTTCTGCCGAGATGGGTGGGGAAGAATGTCTTTGCGGGAATATCGGTTTCGGCAAGAGCCTCTAAAACAAGATCGATCTTGCTCTTGCCTGTGCCAATGTGTATACACAGAATGCCCGCCTTGCCCGAAATAAGCCCGCCTGCGCGCACCTCGGAAGCAAGACGAATAAGTTCTTCCTTTGTGAGGTTGGAGGCACGGTGATCGCTTAAAGCGGTTTTAGCGCCTATGACTTCGGGAATGAGAACTATATCACGAGTTACATCACCTGTAAGGGTCTTGGTGGGATAAGCGTAAGAACCGGTCAGCATATAGCAGGTAATGCCTTCTTCGTTCAGTGCGCGGCATTTTGCCAACAGATTTTCCAAAGAACGGGTGATTCCGTCTGTGCCAAGTAGACCGACACAGGTGGTAACACCGTTTTTTACTAAATCGGAAAGCTGAATCTCGGGAGTGCGTGAGGAAGGACCGTCTTCGCCACCCCCACCTGTAATATGGATATGACTGTCAATAAAACCCGGTACGACTGACATACCTTCGGCATTAATTACTTGAACATCCGAGAGAGAGTCGTAGTCTTCAATCTTTGGGGCGATCTTTTCGATCTTATCACCGCAGATAAGAATATCTGCTTTGCCTATATGCTCGGGGGAGTATATATCGGCGTTTTTAATAAGCTTTAGTGTTGAACTCATACCTGCGCCTCCTGTTAATCAAGAGTTATGTATTTCAGTGGATTTTGCCATTTTCCGTTATAGCGTATTTCAAAGTGACAATGGGGACCCGTGCTCTTTCCGGTTGATCCCATAAGAGCAATAGTCTCGTGCTGTGCGACCTTTTGACCGACTTCTACAAGCACCTCGCTGTTATGGGCGTAATATGTAACATAGCCGTTGCCGTGGTCGATCTTTACGCAGTAGCCGTAATTTCCAAGCCAGCCTGCGTGTATAACAGTTCCGCCGTCGGCTGCCCAAATTATAGTGCCCTGAGAGTTTGCTAAATCGATTCCCGTATGGGTATCTCCAAAACGGGGACGGTAACCGGTTTTGGATGTAAGAGTGCCCTTAGTGGGCGGAATAAATGTACCTGTTGCGACCTTTGCGGGAAGGGGCTTGCTGCCCACTACGTTTATCTGTGCAGTAGGTTCAGTTGTAATAGTATAGGAATAGACCGTTCTGCCGATTACTTCACCGTTGGCATATTCAACATCGGCAACTACAAAGGCTTCTCCGTCTGCGCCGCTGCGTTTGAGATAGCTTTCGTTGACATAGAGCTCAGGGTTATATTCGTTGAGAATATCAAACTCAACAGTTTCGGTGAACTCCTCTAATACCGTAGTTGTAACGGTGAGGTATGGGATTCTGTCGGAAATAACGAGAACATCACCGATATAGATGGTTGTGAAATCGTAATCGGGGTTGAGCTTTTTAAGCTGAGTTACTGTCAAGCCGAACTCCTGCGCTATTTCTGAAGGGGTATCGCCACGCCTGATGGTATAATACTCAGTGCCTTTGCGCTCGGAGCGGAGTAGGGTTTCAAGTTCTGCCATATCAGAAAGCTCTTCGGAAGAAGTCTTGACAGGGGTAATGCTTATGTCTTCCGCAAAGCCCAGCTTATCGTTGCCGTCGCTTCCTGCTTGTTCTCGGGCAATGCGTACCAACAGCATTTCCAGGGATTCGCGGCTTTTATAGATACCGAGAAATTCTCCGTTTACCGAAAACTCATAGTATTCGGGCTGAGTAGGTTGCGAGACCGATGTGAAAAGCATATTCCTCACCTCGTCGGGGTCTAAAGGCGTTCCCGATTCAAAGGCTGTGAGAGAGTAGCTTACATTGGCATTTATCATATAGGGGGTGCCGGTGTAATCGGAGATGTGCTTTTCTGCCTGAAGAATGATCTCTTCTACTTCGGCACGGTTGGTCACATAACCCATATATTGACCGTTGATAGTAACATTAAGCCCGAAGTTAAAGGCAGAAAAGGTGCACATTACCACCGTGAAAGCTCCTAATAATGCCACCGCGCCCACTCTTCCAACTTGGCGCTGCTCCTGCTCTGTGTAAAAATTGTGGATGGAATCGGCAATTGCCGTAGAAACAGAATTAACACCCCTCCACAAGCGAGCGAAGAAACTGTCGGTACTGTCAAGGGTGGAAGACAGCCTCTTTTGCTTGACGTTGCGCAAGGCGCGTGCTAAAGCTGAGAAAGGTCCGTTGCCGGTGTTTGCAAGAGCGGAAAGATTTCGATTTAGATTAATACGGTTTTTTACCCTGAAACGTGAAAAGGAAGGATAACGTAAAAACGCATATAAGCTGCGCAAAGTATCCCTCCTTTCAAAATAATTACAAAATAGTAACAATATAATATACCCGAACAAGGCAAAAGTCAAGCAAAGGGACTTTACTGAGCCTAAAACAAAAGCGGTCTTCCGTGTGGGAAGACCACTACGATTCTATTTGATCCATATGATATCTATTAGGAAAGAGATAATTATGGGGAGCAGACCGCCTAAGAATTGAGGAAGAAGGTTTGTTTTCTTCTTTCGACTTGCCAAATACTCGTCATAGGTGCCGAGCTTTTTTTGTCCAAGCTCAGCTTGACCACGGTTTCCAATCACCTGCCAAGTCTTTTTGATGGAATACACGGCGATCGCCAAAGAACCCAAATTGTATGCCAAGCCCCAAGCAGCCCAACAAGCAACCAACGCTCCGCCGACGCCAAGACCGTCACAGACTTTGAGAAGATAATCTGTAACACCATCTACCTTTCGTTGGGATAAAAGAAAACATACAACGGAAATCATCAAAGCAATGCCAAAATACATAAAAAACTGCTTGAGAAAGATAGAAAGCTTGCTCTCCTCGGTTACCTCTACATTAGGGGGAATGATATTTTGATTTTCTTCATTTAATATTTCTTTATCTTCCATATGAGCTACTCCTACAATAATAAAATATCTGCCTGTCAATCAAGCAGATATTACCATAAATTATAACTATTATCAAGGGATACACAAAAAAATAAAAATTTTACCAATTAGTTGTTGACTTTGAAAAATAAAAATGGTAAAATGTTAAAATGTATCGACCTGTCGATTTTTAACACTATACCACGCTCTCATTTTAGCAGATACAACAGCAAATATCAATAGGGAAAAGGTAAAAATCGACAACTTAACCGCGTGTATCAAAATATGAACATATAAGAATTGGAAACGGAGTGAAGACAACGATGAAAGACATGCGCTGCGGCAGAAAAATACGCAAAAGTTTTTCCCGCATCGATGAGATCACGGAGATGCCGAATCTTATCGAGGTGCAGAAAAAATCGTACAAGTGGTTCTTAGAAGAGGGACTGCGTCAGGTATTCCAGGATGTTGGTGCAATTACCGACTATACCGGAAATCTTGAACTGACATTCTATGACTACACACTGGAGGAGACTCCAAAGTACAGCGTTACCGAGTGTAAGGCAAGAGATGCAACGTATGCAGCACCCTTAAAGGTTCGTATGCGTCTGCGCAATAAGGAAACCGAAGAGATCAAGGAACAGGAGATCTTCATGGGCGACTTCCAGCTCATGACCGAT
>CAZOSH010000126.1:0-4124 GCA_964582395.1 uncultured Oscillospiraceae bacterium
GTAATACCCATACCGATGCCGATATCCGCATTCTTAATAGAAGGAGCATCGTTGACACCGTCACCGGTCATTGCAGTGATCATACCCTTCTTACGCCAAGCATTTACTATGCGTGTCTTGTGCTCAGGCTGAACGCGGGCATAGACCGAGTATTTTTCAACAAGGGTCTCGAACTCTTCATCGGATATATCATCAAGCTCTGCGCCTGTGATCGCTTCGGATTCATCGGAAATGATGCCAAGCTGTTTTGCAATGGCGATTGCGGTGTCACGATGGTCACCTGTAATCATAATGGGACGGATGCCTGCGGTGCGGCACTCCTTGATCGCGTCTGCAACTTCGGGACGGACGGGGTCAATCATACCGTGCAGGCCGAGGAAGATAAGATCTTCTTCCAAAGCCTCGGGGCTGAAGTCTGTAGGTGCTTCGGGATATGCCTTATAGCAGCCTGCAAGGACACGGAGTGCCTGGTCTGCCATAGCCTTGTTTGCTGCAAGGATCTCCTGACGCTTTTCGCGGGTAAGCTCTTCAACACCGTTTGCAGTCAAAATCTTGGTGCAGCGCTTGAGCACTTCATCGGGAGCGCCCTTGGTGTACTGCTCGATTCCGTTAGGGGTATTGTGAACAGTGGACATCATCTTACGCATGGAATCGAAGGGAGCTTCGCCAATGCGGATGAATACGTCCTTGAGCTCGTTCTTATTAAGACCGATTTTTGCGGCATAGTTGACAAGAGCACATTCGGTAGGCTCACCTACTGCATCCTGTTCCTGTTCGTCGAACTCTGCGTCGTTACACAAAGCCATAGCGGTTGCAAGTTTATTCTCGTTATCGCCATAGGTTTCAACTACGGTCATCTTGTTCTGAGTAAGAGTACCTGTCTTGTCGGAGCAGATGATCTGTGTGCAACCGAGAGTTTCAACAGCGGTCAGCTTGCGGATGATGGCGTTACGCTTGGACATATTGGTAACACCAATGGAAAGAACGATGGTAACAACTGTTGCCAGACCTTCGGGGATAGCAGCGACTGCGAGGGAAATTGCTATCATAAAGAAGTCCATTACAGAATGGAAAGTAAAGCTTTCACCTGCAATAAGGGTGCGGACAATGTTGATTGCGAAAACAAGAACGCAGATGCCGATAACAAGATAGGTCAAAATCTTGCTGAGCTGAGCAAGCTTGATCTGCAGGGGAGTTTTGCCTTCTTCTGCCATTGCAAGAGCGTCGGCGATCTTGCCCATTTCGGTCTCCATACCAGTGGCGCAAACAACTGCCTTACCGCGTCCGTAAACAACGGTTGAGCCCATAAAGATCATATTCTTGCGGTCACCGAGGGGCACATCGCCGTTAGCGCCGGGGGTGAGAACTTCAGACTTTTTGTCAACGGGAACACTTTCACCGGTAAGGGCGGCTTCTTCGATCTTGAGGCTTGCGCATTCGATGATACGGGCATCGGCGGGAACAGCGTCGCCTGCTTCGAGAATAATAATGTCACCGGGAACAAGGTCTTCGCTCTTGACGGTTATCTGTCTTCCATCACGAATGACCTTTGATGTGGCGGCGGCAATCTCCTGCAATGCTTCGATCGCCTTTTCAGCCTTGCTCTCCTGAACAACGCCCAAAATAGCATTGATAAGGACAACAGCCATAATGATTATAACGTCTGAGGGGAACTCTTTCTCAAATATTGCCAGACCTGCGGAAATAACAGCGGCAACGATGAGGATAATTGTCATAGGCTCGACCAATTGCTTGAAGAATCGGTGGAGCAAAGACTCTTTTTTGCCTTCCCGAAGCTTATTCTTGCCGTATTGCTCTTCACGCTTTTGGGCTTCTTCGGATGAAAGACCTTGGGCGGAAGCATTGAGTGTGGCAAAAACCTCTTCTTGAGATTTAAGATAAAAACTCATTTTGAAATACCTTCCTTTGAATATATTATTTTCAATATTACCCTGAAAAATTAAAAAAACTCAAACACAGTGCCAGGGCTGTGCTTGAGCAAAAAAACGGGGACAGCTACACAGCGCACACGGCACTGAGTCTCGTTAATTAAGATATGCCAGACTTTAGTAAAAAGTCAGTGTTGTTGACATATCACACTTAAGAAGCGCAAACTACTCCCTCAAAAATAACGAATTAATTTTACCTTATTTTGAAAAATCTGTCAATAGATATGGCTTAAGTTTACGGCCTATACATATTATATGTCATTATATACAAATATGAACCAAATAAAAAACCAAAAGGGACTGCAATTAAGCAGCCCCTTTCGGTTTGGGAAAGAAAAAGAGAAAAAGTATTAGAAAAACGCAAACAAAGTTTACGCCTTCTGTCATAATAAAGACAATTGGTGAAAATAAAATTGCTCCCAATCTTTCGATACTATAATACCAAAAGAATGGGAACATTGCAATAGCTAAAAAGTTACTAAATTTTGAACATTTTTCAAATTAGACAGTGAATTAGAGAATGATTTGTACCTCTCCGCTGTGTAGAGTAAGTTCCTTTTCTCCGCTTGTTACGGTCAATTCTCCGCTGTCCTCAATGCGTAAAGCCTTGGCGGTAAAGGAGGTTCCGTCTTTATAAAAGGAAATCTCTTTACCGAGAAGCATTGAGCGGTCACGATATTCGGACATAAAATCACGGCTTTTTGAAGCTGTTATATCAAAAAGATTTTCCGCGAACGCGGCGGTAAGCTTTGACTTTGAAACATTATCGGCATCAAGACTGCCTGCTAATGGGATGTCGTCGGGAAAAGACTCAGTTGAGATGTTGATCCCTATGCCTACTATGACTCTGTTACGGTCTGCTTCGGTAAGAATACCGGCAATCTTTTTGCCGTGGAGATACAGGTCGTTTACCCATTTTATCTGAACCGAGATGTTGCAGACCTTTTCAATGGCGCGGGCGGCGGCAACGGCAGCTGCGGCGGTAAGGGAAAACTCATAAGCTTCCATAGGGGTTATGGGGAGGACTATCGACATATAAAGACCGGTATTATCGGGGGAGTAAAAGCTTTTGCCCTGTCTTCCTCTGCCCGCGGTTTGATGCTTGGCAACAAAGATGCCTTGCACAACAGATGAAAGCTTTGCTTGCGTATTGGTTGAGTCAATAGTGTCATAGACAACTATTGGCATAGCTTGATATTTTGCACCTAAATTAGCTCGTATATTATCAACTGTCAGCATTATTTTTCATCCTTTGGCCGATAAAAATTAAAAAATAGAGTTTAGTCTTCGACCTCTCCAAGCGGCGACTGTGAGGCGACGCCCACTAAATTGCGAAGCTTGTCCATACGAAAATCAAGTTCACTGCTTAAATGAGCACATCTGAGTAATTCTTGAGCCATCTCATCGGTGAACGAATGATCCTTTTTGTATTTTAGCTGATGCTCCAATGTAGCCCAAGAATCCATTGTAATGGTGCGGAGCTGTATCTCTACTGTCATTAGACGCTTTTCATGGGTTAAAAAAATCGGCACTTTAACTATAAGATGCAGACTGCGGTATCCGTTAGGTTTGGGATTTTCAATATAATCCTTTTTTTGAACCAGGACAATATCATCTTGCTTTAAGAGAGCATCGGCAAGGTCATATACATCCTGGGGAAAAGGGCATATGACCCTTACGCCTGCAACATCGTTAAGTGTGTTTTCCAAAGTTTCAAGGTTGATGGGCATATTAAGCCGTTGCAGTTTTTGAGCAATGCTACGCGGTTTTTTTAGGCGGGTATGTATGCTGCTTATGGGGTTTCTGTCCAGTCTCAGGGAATACTCAACATTAAGAACATTAAACTTGGTTTCTATCTCCATCATAGCGCATTTGTAATACGCCATAAGCTTAGCAAAATCCATACCGTTGCTTTTTGCCCATTCGAGCATTTCGACGTTCAGGGCAGAAAGGTGATTGTTGGATGGACGGTTTAAGGCGTCGGTACTCATAAAAAGCCCCCTATTCTTACTTCAATAGTATCAGGATGAGCAAAAAATACAATAGATAAAGAATTACAATTCTTTGAATAAAATGCAAATTAGTGTCAAATGCCGATAAACTATTGAGAAGAGTTTATCGGCTATATTATTGCTTGTACTTAACTTAAAAAATAGCTACAGATACAGAAAAAGA
>CAZOSH010000127.1:0-4104 GCA_964582395.1 uncultured Oscillospiraceae bacterium
ATACAACCTCATTGTTGAATAAATCCAAGACCGGTGAAAGATATATTTTTTCGTTGCAAACGTTAAATTGTGTAACATCTGTTGCTATCTTTTCAAATGGCTTTTCTGCATAGAAATCTCTTTTTAGTAAATTATCGGCAATCTTCCCAACAGTTCCTTTGTATGAATGGTATTTATCGCTTTTGCGTTGCTTACCCTTCAAACCAAGCTTGTTCATCAACTTTTGTACGGTTTTATGGATAATTACATACCCTTTGTTACGCATAGCTATTGTAACTCTGCGGTAACCATATCTTCCATTATTCGCGTTGTGGATCTCTTGTATTTCTTGCTTTTCACACTCATATATCCATTATAACACCTATTTTGAACTCTGCATTATAACTTCTGTTTTTCCGTCTTGTTTTACCCATAAAAAATATGCACCTCCAAAAGTGTTTAACTTTTGGGGTGCATATCAGTGCGATCTTGCAGGGTATAATTATTTACTTAAGAACGCAAACAGCGGGGCGAAGTCATCATCTATTTCAGGGTGAAATTGAACACCAAGAACCTTATTTCCGTATTCTATTGCTTCCGGAGTACCATCAGCGGCAAAAGCTGATAGGCGAAGCCTTGATGAGGGGTTATTGATCTTGTAATTGTGCATACTTGCGCCATAAATGCTAGCCCTGTTCAGAAGACTATGCAGCATTGTATTTTTCCTGATGTTTACAAGATGCTTTGTTTTATCTTCAAAACCCCTGACCATATGAACATCCCAATGGTGTTCAACAGGTAGTGTGAACATATATTTCTCTTTTTTCATAAGTTCAAACAATTCAAGCTTTGAGCCGTTGAAAGTTCTTCGCTTTGCTTCATCGCATACTGTGAAGTATATATGAATAAGCTGCATTCCAAGGCATATTCCCAAAATAGGCTTGTTGTTCTCTATAGCGTGTTCTACGGCTTGAAATTGGTAGGGTAGTATTCTTTTTCCGCCACATACTAAAATCGCGTCTACACGTTCAAGAGCATCTTCAAAGGTATACCCGTCATCAGCAAGTAAACCAACGGGTATACCGCCGTTTTTGGCTATACGCTTGGGATAATTGTTTATAAAGTAGTATCTGTCTTGATATATATCGTCTGTTTCAAACAGATTTGCGGAAGGAACGATGCCTATGAGTTTCTTCATATAATAACTCCTTCTTGAATGATGAAATTATTATACCATATGAAATACTTTTTGCATACTTGAATAATTATCAAGGCAACGGAATTTCCGTTGCCTTGATAATTATTGTTTTTCGTTTTGTGATTGCTTTGCCAACATACTTGCATAAAGCTTGTCGGAAAACTCCTTAGCCGAATTATGTCCCATCTTTTTGTTTCTGTTATTCATTGCGGCAACCTCAATAATAATTGCAAGATTTCGACCGGGAGTAACAGGCATACGAAGGGAGGGAATCTTTATACCGAGAATATCGGTGGTTTCATCATCGATTCCAAGGCGGTCATAGGGCTGCTTATCATCCCAGGGTTCAAGGTTGATAACAAGGTCAACCTTTTCTGTGGGCTTGACAGCACCCATACCGAATATTCGTCGGACATCAATAATGCCGATGCCGCGTAATTCGATAAAATAGCGTATGATTTCAGGAGCACTGCCTACTAATGTTTTTGATGATACTCTCTTTATATCAACAACGTCATCGGCTACAAGTCGGTGACCGCGCTTAAGAAGCTCAATAGCTGTTTCGCTTTTTCCTATTCCGCTATCACCTAAAAGAAGAATGCCTTCGCCGTAAACTTCTACAAATACCCCGTGAACATTTGTTCGGGGTCCCAAATGAACATTAAGAGAGGATGTAAGAGCTGCTATCAGGTCCGAGGTAAGGTCTGGTGTGCGTGCTAATGCAATATCGTGTTTCTTAGCCATTTGAATGCATTCATCAAAGGGCTCCATATTACGACAAATAATAAGCATAGGAATATCGGAAGAGAAAAGCTTGTCGAGAGATTTAAGCCGCTCATCTTCGCTTAGTCCCGACAGATACTTATGCTCCACCTTGCCGAATACCTGAACAGCATCATTTTTAAAATACTCATAATAACCTGTCAAGGGGAGGGCGGGACGGTTGGTTGCAGCACGGGTGATCTTACGCTGCAGGCTGTTTTCTGAAGCATAAAGAAGCTCGAGGTTCATTTCTTTTACGATTTGGTCTACGTGGATATATATTTCTTCCATATGGCACCTCCTTGACTTATAAGATGATTATATAATAAATACTGCAAAACCACAAGAGAAAAGTAAAAATGCGTTTGGCAAAAGCCAAACGCATAAAATAAACATCTGTCAAATTACACCGCTCTGGTGACCTTGCCCGAACGCAGGCAACGGGTACAGACATTTACATGGATAGGGGTTCCATTCACAACAGCTTTGACACGACGTACGTTGGGCTTCCAAGCACGATTAGACTTTCTGTGAGAATGAGAGAGCTTAATTCCGAAGGTAACGCCCTTACCGCAGATATCACACTTTGCCATTCCTCTGCACCTCCTTCAAATAATTGTCACAAAGCGACATATGATATAATAGCACATTACTTTTCATAAATCAAGAGAAAAATTAAAATTTTTTCAAGGTATTGACAATTTTTTTCTGCAGTGGTATCATACACTCAACAAAGGGGCGCTGAACGCATGTTCGGCTGAGATGAGACCAAGCGCGGTCTCAGTACCCTAATAACCTGATCCGGGTAATGCCGGCGGAGGGAAGAATAACCGGTGTCTTTTCTGTCCGTAGGCATACGCCTAGGGACTTTTTTTGTAGGAGGATAAAAATGAGCAAACAAAAAGAGACACTGAAGGCAGTATGTGAGGGCGCCATTGTAATTGCAATGGCATGGGCTTTGAGCTATTTGGAACTTGATTTATGGTTTCAAGGAGGTTCCATAGGTCTGACTATGATTCCGCTGTTTCTTTATGCTATGCGCAGAGGTGCGGGATGGGGTGTTATTGCAGGTCTCGCATTAGGTACAATTAAGTATTTCTTAGCAGGCGGAACAGCATTAACATGGGAATCAATGCTCTTAGACTATACCGTAGCGTACGCAGTAGTTGGGCTTGCAGGACTTTATCAAGGAAAGGGTAAATGGTGGGTTGCACCCGTAATAGGTGGTGTAGCTAGATTTTTTATTCACTATCTTTCCGGAATCACCATTTATGCTGAATGGATGCCTGATGTGTTTTGGGGAATGCCTATGGCGTCGCCGTTTATTTATTCGGCACTTTATAATGGTGGATATATGTTGCCAAGCATAATCCTTGCCGTTGCCGCAATATGGGGATTAAGCCGCCATAAAGTAATCAGAGATTTTATCAAAGCATAAGACAAACTACCTCCCTCGTATAATTATGGGGGAGGTAGTTTTATGGAAAGACTATATGATCTTACTCGAAAACAGGTTGTCAGACTTGACGATGGTGTATGCTTGGGGAGGGCTACAGACCTTGAAATTGATATAAAGAGCGGAAGAATCGAATCACTTGTAATTCCGGGTAAACTTCGCCTTTTCGGTCTTTTGGGAAGAGAGGTAGAAACAGTTGTTCCTTGGTCATTTGTCAGACAAATCGGCAGTGATGTGATTTTAGTAAGAATTTCATTGGAAAAGTAGAGAAAATATAATGGAAATCTATACTTTTTGTTAAAAAATATCTTGCATTTCATCACCTGTTATGTTATTATATTTAAGCTGTAAAAATATGAGACAGACTACACACATCGCGTAACGAGGTCTTTTGTGCTCTTTGAGTTGAGACTGAGGATGAGCGTGGTGGAGGAAAAAACAAAAAGGAGGACATTAAAATGTCAGTAATCTCAATGAAACAGCTTCTCGAATCCGGTGTTCACTTTGGACATCAGACCCGCCGTTGGAACCCCAAGATGGCAGAGTACATCTTTATGGAAAGAAACGGCATCTACATTATCGACCTGCAGAAGACTGTTAAGAAGTTAGAAGAAGCATACTTCTTCGTTCGTGATATCGCTGCAGAAGGTGGCACCGTACTTTTCGTCGGTACCAAGAAGCAGGCTCAGGACGCTGTCCGTGAAGAGGC
>CAZOSH010000128.1:0-4062 GCA_964582395.1 uncultured Oscillospiraceae bacterium
GTCCTTATAGTAATTTGCAAGCGCTGCCTTGATGGCTTCTTCGGCAAGCACCGAGCAATGCACCTTTGCAGGGGGCAAACCTTCCAGAGCCTCAACAACTGCAGAATTGGTCAGCTTGAGAGCTTCCTGAATAGTCTTACCCTTGACCATTTCGGTTGCCATAGAGGATGTGGCGATAGCCGCACCGCAACCAAAGGTCTTAAAGGAGATATCCTTGATGACCTCGTCCTCTATCTTCATATAGATCTTCATTATATCGCCGCACTTCAGGTTGCCCACCTGACCGACAGCGTTTGCACCTTCAATTTCACCCACATTGCGGGGATTGGTGAAGTGATCCATTACTTTGCTTGAATATTCCATTTATTATTCCTCCCAAACGGGTGACATTTTTCTCAATCTGTCAAGTATTTTTATCAGTTTTTCAATAATATAATCAACATCTTCCTCGGTGTTCTGCACATCAAGGGTCAGACGGAGTGAGCCGTGGGCAACCTCGTGGGTAAGTCCGATGGACATCAACACGTGGCTGGGATCTAAGCTTGCAGTGGAGCAAGCCGAGCCGGTAGCGGCGCAGATGCCTTCAAGGTTAAGGTTAAGAATAAGACTCTCTCCCTCAACACCGGAAAAAACAAAGGAGCTGTTTCCGGGCAAGCGGTTTTCGGGATGTCCCGTAAGGGCACTCTTGGGAATATTGGCAAGCACACCCTCCTGCAGCTTCTTACTCAGACTGCGGACATAAGCGGCTTCCTTATCCATCTGCTCACCCTTGATGCGTGCCGCCTCACCCAAAGCCACGATAGCGGCAACATTTTCGGTACCGGAGCGTCTGCCCTTTTCCTGACCGCCGCCTGTAATGATGGGCTGGGGCATAAGTCCCGAGCGGATATACAGCGCGCCGATTCCCTTGGGGGCGTTTATCTTGTGTCCCGAAAGAGAAAGCAGGTCGATACCCAATTCTTTTACATTCAGTGGAATGTGGCCAAATGCCTGAACAGCATCGGTATGGAAAAGCACACCTTTGCTGTGGCAGATGTCTGCAATTTCCTTAAGAGGCTGAATTGTACCTATCTCATTATTAGCTGCCATAACGCTGACCAATACTGTATCTTCGTTGATAGCCGCCTCAAGTGCCTTAAGGTCCACCACACCGCAACTGTCAACCGGCAGATATACAACATCAAAGCCTTCATTTTCCAGTGCTTCGGCGGTATGAAGTATTGCGTGATGCTCTATCTTTGTGGTGATAAGGCGCTTTCTTCCCTTTGCCTGCTTGGAATGCATCACTCCACGCAATGCGAAGTTATCAGCCTCGGTGCCACTGCCCATAAAGAATATTTCTTTGGCATCTGCACCCAAAACTGCGGCAACCTGACCTCTTGCCTGCTCAATAGCCGCCTTGGCGCGCTGACCTAAAGCGTAAAAGCCTGCGGAGGGGTTTCCGTACTCGCCCGTGAGATAGGGCATCATTTTATTAAGAACCTCTGCAGCAACGGGAGTTGTTGCAGCATTATCTGCATATACGAAACGCTTTTCCATGGATATTGCCTGCTCCTTTGATAGAACGATTAAAAGGTTGTTTAATTATTATCTACGTATATCAATATACGCCTTTTTTAGCCAATATGCAAGAGGAAAGTTTGATTTCTCGCCACACAAGGAGATGAATTGCAGACAAAGTCTGCAATTCATGAGCCGAAGGCTCAATTCATGACGATTCATCGTCAATTCATGCCCGAAGGGCAATTCATCCTTTCGCAGTATTCGTGGCGAAAGGTGATTTTTAAAACTTTACCTTCCCCGGAAAAAATCAGATTTCGTCACGAGACGAGTAATGTGAGCGCAGACAGTACTTTTTGTACGGCAAGCGAACAATACGATGTATTCGTGGCGAAAGATGATTTTTCAAAATTTTTTACTTTCCCCTACCGCCAATTCATCGCAGCGGTTGTTATATGGATTATCAGCATGTCCCTTTACCCAGATAAGGGTAATTTCGTGCTTTTTCCACAGCTCATAAAGCCGCTGCCACAATTCTACATTGGCGACAGGCTTTTTGTCTGC
This sequence comes from uncultured Oscillospiraceae bacterium, assembly GCA_964582395.1. GTDB lineage: Bacteria > Bacillota > Clostridia > Oscillospirales > Butyricicoccaceae > RGIG3513. The sequence continues at coordinate 2,065 of CAZOSH010000128.1, forward strand.
CTTTTTCCAGCCGTTTTTCATCCAATTATATATCCAACCCTGATTAAATGCCTCCGATACATACTTGGAATCGGTATAAAGTGACACACTACAGCTTTCCTTCAAGGCTTCAAGAGCCTTGATAACGGCGGTCAGCTCCATTTTGTTATTGGTAGTGCTCTCCTCGCCGCCCGAAAGCTCCTTTTCCCTTTCGCCGTAGCGCAACACCACACCCCAGCCGCCGGGGCCGGGGTTACCGGAGCAAGCTCCGTCGGTGTATATTTCCACGTGTTTTTTCATAGTTTATGCGTTTTCCTCGGAAGTTTCCACGGCGGGCGCGGGATTTTCAAGATTTTCTGTGCTTTCCTCGGTCTCCTCATCCTCTTCACGGGTGGTCAGTGTTACCGAAATAACCTTGACTCCCTCTTCAAGACGGATGAGATATACGCCCTGAGAAGCGCGGGCACATATTCTTACGCCCTCCACCTGTGTGCGGATAACCACACCTGCGGAATTGATGATTATCATATCATCCTCGCCGCTTGTTATCTTAAGAGCTGCAAGCAAGCCTGTCTTTTCGGTGAGGTTATGTACCTTAACGCCCTGAGTACCGCGGTGTGCCTCTCTGAAATCGTCACACTCGGTCAGCTTACCGAAGCCGTTTTCGGTGACGGTAAGCACATACTTTCCGTCGGAAGCCTTGCCCGCGCCGATTACATAGTCGCCGTCGCGGAGCTTGATTCCGCGGACACCGCCTGCCTCTCTGCCCATGCAACGGACTTCATTTTCGTCAAAGCATACTGCCGCTCCGTTACGGGATGCAATAAATATCTTATCATCGCCGTGGGTCAGCATGACTGCTACCAGCTCGTCGCCCTCGTCAAGACCGATTGCCTTGACACCTGCCTTACGTGCAGTATTGAGCATACTCAACTGAATACGCTTGGTAGTACCGCGCTTGGTGACGAAGAAGATATAATCTGTGTCATTAAACTCTTTGATATGGATTCCCGCAGTGACCTGCTCGTCGGGAGCAAGCTGCAGCAGGTTTACAATGTTCATTCCCTTTGCGGTTCTGCTTGCTTCGGGAATCTGATAACCCTTCAGCCTGTGTACCTTACCCTTATTGGTAAAGAACAGAATAATTTCGTGGGTGGAAGCGGTGAAGATAGTATCCACAGTATCCTCTTCGCGGGTGGTCATACCTGTAACACCTCTGCCGCCGCGGCGTTGTGCGCGGTAAGCGGAAGCGGGCATTCTCTTGATATATCCCATACGGGTAAGGGTAAATACGCTCTCCTGCTCCTCGATAAGGTCTTCTATATCCACCTCTTCGGGGTTGTCCTGAATCTCGGTCTTGCGCTCGTCACCGTACTTGTCGCGCATAGCAATAAGCTCGTCCTTAACAACGCCCAAAAGCTTCTGTCTGTCGGCAAGCAGGCTTTCATAATATGCAATACGCTCCTGAAGCTCGTCATATTCGCCCTGAAGCTTTTCGCGGTCAAGTCCCTGCAGAGCCTTAAGACGCATATCCAAGATAGCCTGAGCCTGAATATCGTCAAGACCGAAGCGAGCCATCAAGTTTTCCTTAGCATCGTCATAGCTGTTGCGGATTATCTTGATGACCTCATCAATATTATCCTGAGCAATAAGCAGACCTTCAAGCAGATGAGCACGCTCCTCTGCCTTTTTCTTGTCAAACTTAGTGCGGCGGGTTACGATCTCTTCCTGGAATGCAAGATATTCGTCAATAATATGGCGCAGAGAAAGTATCTTAGGCTGACGCTGATTATCAACCAACGCAAGCATATTTATAGAGAAATTGGACTGCATTGCAGTCTGTGCATAAAGTCTGTTAAGCACCACCTGAGGATTAGCATCACGCTTGACCTCAATAACGATACGCATACCCTTGCGGTCGCTTTCGTCGCGGATGTCGGAGATGCCCTCAAGGCGCTTTTCGGTAACCTGATCTGCCATACTCTTGATAAGCATACGCTTATTCACCTGATAAGGCAG
>CAZOSH010000129.1:0-4048 GCA_964582395.1 uncultured Oscillospiraceae bacterium
AGGAATCCCACTCCCTCCGCCACGACAAAGACGATTGCTTCCGCAATCGTCTTTTTCAATAAGATACGTTCCTGTCGGAACTGATATTATATCATGCTTGCGAAGCAAGTATATCATTCGGCAATGCCGTATATCATATCGCCAAAGGCGATATATCATTTTTGCGAGAGTTCAAATCAATACTACAATCCGCCGAAAATATCTATTTTCTTTTTAGGTATGGTTATTTGGGGTATACCAATCTGTCAACTTGCTATATTCAAAACTATGTTGCAAATAGTTCTCTTTTTATTTATAATAAAAGCGTATAATAATTATGTCTCTTATCCGAAAGGAGTTTTTATATGGATCCACAAACAAGACAGGCATCGCCCCTGATGAAAAAACTGGGGTTTGCTTTGCTGTTGTTTCTCTGCATATTCATTCCATTCCGCACTCCCCTTGCAAACCTGACCTTTGAAGGGGTAAAAGCCATTCCCGATATTCTCATTCTCGGCTTGGCGATATGGTATGTGATCCACATCCGTTTCAGGCTAAAGTTCAAGGTGCAGGATTTTATTTTTATCGGTTTTATTCTCTTTGCTTTGGTCAGTACCGTTTTTGTCAACCGACTTTCCCTGACATTGGTTATCTACCAGACACGAAGCATCGGTATTTTTTATATTCTCTATTTTATAATACGCAATTTCGGCTATGGCAAAAAGGAGCTTAATCTCCTTTGCGGAACCCTGCAAATAGTCTCTCTCCCTCTGTTTGTTCTCGGCTTGGTTGAAAAGATCACCGTCAAGACCGCTCTTTTTGATGCCGCTTTTATCGTAAATCTCTATGCATCAAATCTCAGTCGCGTTTACAGTATGTTCCACAACCCCAACACCTACGGTCTGTTTTTGGTGTTTGTCATCACTCTCAGTCTGTGGCTCAATCTCCGTTTCGGCAGAAAAACTCCCCTTTGGATGTATGTCACACTGTTTACCGCGCTGTATATGACTATGTCCCGCAGCTCTATGCTGATACTCATTCCCGTATTGGCGGTATTTTTCATCTATGCCCTTCGCCGCCGCAAGATGCTTTGGAAAAAGCTGGTTATCTCAGTCCTTATCATTGCCATTGCCGCCGTGGGAATTGAGACCGCTTCTGCCAAGCTCAGCGAGGTCTATTATGAAAAAATCGGTGAGCAGCTTCTCTGGAAAGAGGTTGCCAAGCTTTCGGAAAATCAACAGCTCCGCGTTGTAAAAACAGTGTATATCAACCCCCAAGGTGAGGAATGTATAGGCTATATTTTCGACGATATAACCTATATTGACAAAGAGTGCATCACTCCCCTCAGCGAGGTCGGCTCAATAGTATTTACCCGGACCAAGCAGTTTATTCTGACCGTCAACGGCGGTATGCTTCTTGATGAGTTTAACGCTCTCGACCCCGCAACACAGAACGCTCTGCTTGACGGCAAGGGTGACCGCATTGATTCCTACCGCGATAATGTTCTTATCCAGAATGTCCACGAATCCTTCAAGACCAACACCGCTGACCGCTTCGGTGCGCTGACCGACGATAAAATGTTCTCATCCGAAGGCAATATGCGTCTGTATTCCATGGAAATGGCATTTAAGATTGCCACCGAGTATCCCATTTTTGGCAGCGGCTTCGGCACCTACGGCTCTTCTGCGGCGCTGACTTGGGAGCCTCCCACCTACACAAAGTACCGACTTCCCACCTATTTCTATGCCGATAATCAGTATGCCACCGTATTAGCCGAAACCGGCTTTGTGGGAATTGCTATCTTCCTAGCATTCTTGGCGGTAGTGATAATCGAGCAGAGAAAGAACCTGTTTAAGTTTATCTGCTGTATTATCATCGGTTGGTTTGGTATCTTCTACAACATCTTTGAAATACAGATCGGCGCATTCCTTTTGTGGACCATACTCTCAATGACCGATGAGGATGCCGTTCATATCAAGGATATTTTCAAGAAGGAAAACGCAAATGCCGATCTCCTCAACGGCGGCTACAAAGCATTAATCTCCGACACAATCGCATATTTTAAATAATAAAAAACCGCTCTCGTGAGCGGTTTTTTATGTCATTATGTGTATAACTTATATATCTCCGAGCTTTAAGTATTCGTTCTTTACTAATTTAGCCTTAACAAGAGCGAAATGCACAAGCAACGACACCACTGCAGGAAGGATAAAATGCACCAACAAGATGCATATCAGTGTCTTGACCTCACCCCACTGAGGAGCCATAACACTGAATACATCAATAGAGCCCACAAGTCCGCTTGTGCCCATACCTGCGCCCACCTTGGTGGCTTCCATTTTCAGCACTGATGCGGAGACTGCACCGCAAACGGCACTTGCCACTGTGGGTGCTATCCATATTTGAGGACGGCGGAAAATATTGGGTACCTGAAGCATAGATGTGCCCAAGCCCTGAGATAAAAGTCCTGAGACCTTGTTTTCCTTAAAGCTTGTAACCGCAAAGCCGATCATCTGAGCAGCACAACCCGCAGCCGCAGCGCCTGCGGCAAGTCCGTCAAGACCGAGCATAACGCAAAGAGCGGCAGAGGATATGGGCAGGGTGAGCACCATTCCCACAATAACACCTACAAGTGTTCCCATGGGCAGGGGCATAAGCTCAACTGCGACATTTATCAGATCGCCCAACCAGGTCATAAACTTATTTATATAAGGACCGACAAACAGTCCTGCCAATCCGCCGCTGACCACGCCCACAAAGGGGGTCACGATAATATCAACAGGGGTGCGCTTGGACACAAGCTGACCAAGCTCTGCAGCAATTATACCACCGATATACGCGCCAACGGGACCTCCTGCAACACAGCCTACGGCGGCACCGCCTGCTGAAGCAAAGATTACAAGTCCGTCACACTTAAGTCCCCAAGCGATGGCAACACCGATCGCCGCACCATAAACGTGGGTACTTTTCAGCACCGCCGCGATGGAGTTGAGCATCTCCCAGCCCGACAACACGCCTATCTGCCCGATGATCGTTCCGATTATCAGGGACGCAAACAGTCCGTATGCCATTGAGCCCATAGCGTCGATAAAATAACGCTTAAGGAGCCTGCTTATTACCCCACTCTTTTTCTTGCTCATTTTTAAGCCTTCTTTCCTTTTTTACGCGATGTGTTTATTCTGCTATATCTCCAACGCCGTTGAGAATAAGTCTCGGGCGGTAAGGATACTGTTGCATTATTTCGGGAGTGGTGACGCCTGAAAGCACCAAAATAGGGTCAAGTCCGCTTTCCACACCTGCTACAATGTCGGTGTCCATTCGGTCGCCGATCATACACGCCTCTTCCGAGTGAACACCCAAAAGTCGCAGACCGGTTCTCATCATCAAAGGGTTGGGCTTGCCGACATAGTAAGCGATCTTTCCCGTTGTCTTTTCAATAGGTGCAACCAACGCGCGGCATGCAGGGATTATTCCGTTTTCCGAAGGGCCTGTAAGGTCGGTATTTGTACCGATAAGCTTTGCGCCGTTTTGCACATGGTGCACAGCGCGGCAAATGCAGTCATAATTGTAATTATTGGTCTCACCAACGATAACATAATCGGGGTCAACATCGTTGAAGGTAATGCCCGCATCGTGAAGGGCGTTGAACAGCCCCGGATCGCCTATAATATAGGCACTGCAACCGGGCATCTGACGGCTGACAAACTTTGCGGTTGCCAGTGCGCTAGTGTAAAAATGACTCTCGTCTATCTCAAGTCCCATTCTTTTAAGCTTAAGTTGCAGCTCGCGGGGTGTCTTGCTGCTGGCATTAGTCAAAAATAAGAACTTCTTGTCGTTTTTATAAAGCCATTCTACGAACTCCTTAACACCCGGGAGTAGACGGTTGCCATGATAGATGACACCGTCCATATCGCATATGAAGCCTTTTTTTGCTCTTAGTTGTTCCATAGTTTTTCCTTTCTTGTGATTGATTCTTTCAGGTTCATTTTACCACGAGTTTTTTTGTATGTCTATATTCTTAAATTAATTTTATGCAAAAATGGGGAGGTTACAATGTAACCTCCCACAT
>CAZOSH010000130.1:0-4034 GCA_964582395.1 uncultured Oscillospiraceae bacterium
TTCTAATTCATACAGAAAGTAAAAAAGAGTAAGTCATTTGACCTACTCTTCTATGGTGCGGATGAAGGGACTTGAACCCCCATGAAATTGCTTTCACATGGACCTGAACCATGCGCGTCTGCCAATTCCGCCACATCCGCATATTAAGTTTCGCTTTCTCAAGCGCAAGATATATTATAAGCCCCAAGTCGTTATTTGTCAATAGTTTTTTGACGGGCAGTCCCAATATTTTTTGGACTGCCCGTAATGTTTTGCTATTTACTTATCTTCTGCCATTTTCTTGTAGGACTCGTATCTTTCCTTTGCCTGCTTTTCGGCTTCTGCAAACATAGTCTTTGCATTTTCAGGGAAGGTGAGATCCAAAGCACTGTATCTTACTTCGCCACGCAGGAAGGTCTGGAAGTCAAGAGTAGGCTCCTTGCTGTCAAGGGTGAACTTCTTGTCAGTGGGGTTATAGCGGTACAGTGTCCAATAGCCGCTGTCTACCGCACGCTTCATTTCTTCCTGAACATTGCTCATACCAAGCTTGATGCCGTGGTTGATACAGGGGGTATATGCAATAATTACCGAAGGTCCGGGATATGCTTCTGCTTCCTTGATAGCCTTGATAAGCTGATTCTGGTCTGCGCCCATTGCAACAGATGCAACATAGCAGAAGCCGTAGCTCATCATCAGCTTGCCCAGATCCTTCTTGGCACTCTTCTTGCCCGCAGCCTGGAACTGCGCAACAGCGCCCAGTGGAGTTGCCTTGGAGGACTGACCGCCTGTGTTGGAATAGACCTCAGTATCAATGATAAATACATTGACATCTTCACCGGTTGAAATAACGTGGTCAAGTCCGCCGTAACCGATATCATATGCCCAACCATCGCCGCCGTACATCCAAATGGTCTTCTTGCCCAATTGATCGCGGTGGAGCAGAATGTCCTGCTTAAGCTCATTGGCTTCGCCGCTGAGATCAGCACTTTCCAATGCGGAAACAAGAGCATTGGAGAAGGACTGAGATGTGTTGATATCGTTATAGCTTGCAAGCCAGTTTTCGATAGCGGTCTTTATCTCGGAGGGAGCAAGTTCCATAAGCTTTTCAGCCTGAATGCGTACACGCTCACGCTGATGCTTTACTGCCATAGCCATACCGAGAGAGAACTCAGCATTGTTTTCAAAGAGGGAGTTGGACCAAGCGGGACCCTTGCCCTGCTTGTTTGCGCAATAGGGGATGGAGGGCATGGGGCTTCCCCAAGCCTGAGAGCATCCGGTTGCGTTTGCCCAATAAATCTTATCACCGAACATTTGAGTCAGCAGCTTTGCATAAGGAGTCTCGCCGCAGCCTGCGCAAGCGCCGGAGAACTCGCAGAGGGGCTGCTTGAACTGACTTCCCTTGACAGATGCCACATCAAATACATTTTTTTCGGAGAGGGTAAGACCATATTCCCAGCATTCCTGAGTCATATCTGCCTGATCGACAGGGGTCATATGGATTGCCTTACTCTTTGCGGGACATACAGAAACACAGCTTCCGCAGCTTGTGCAGTCTAAAGTACTGACCTGCAGTGAGTAGGAAAGACCTTCTGCACCCTTGCCGATAGCCTTTGCAGTCTTGAAGGAAGCGGGAGCATTTGCCTTTTCTTCCTCATTCAGCAGATAGGGACGGAGAACTGCGTGGGGACATACATAGGAGCAGCGGTTGCACTGTACGCAAGCGGTTGCATCCCAAACGGGAACGGCGGTTGCTATGCCGCGCTTTTCGTAAGCGGTGGTGCCCAAGGGCATGGTACCGTCTTTGTAGGGAAGGAAGGTGCTTACGGGCAGAGAGTCACCCTTCTGATTGTTCAAGGGACGAAGAATGTTCTTGATGAAATCAGGCTCGTTCTTCTCAATTGAAACAACGGCGTCCTCGGATGCCGCCCAATCAGCGGGGATATCTACCTTGACAACGTGGGAAATACCCGCATCAATAGCATCCATATTCATCTTGATGACCGCTTCGCCCTTCTTAAAGAAGGTCTTCTGTACAGCCTTCTTCATATGCTCAACAGCCTGCTCGGTGGGAATGATATTTGCAAGGCTGAAGAAAGCAGCCTGAAGCACCATGCTTGCGTGGTTACCAAGACCGAGCTTTTCGGCTATGGCATTTGCGTCGATGGTGTAAAGGGCGATGTTGTGATCAGCGATATATTTCTTTACATCAGCAGAGAGCACGTCGCCAAGTCTGTCTGCACTGACGGGGGAGTTGATGAGGAAGGAGCCGCCGTCCTTGATCTCGGAAACTATATCATACTGATGAAGATAGTTAAAGTTGTGGCAAGCGACAAAATCTGCGCGGCGAACAAGATATGTAGACAGAATGGGCTCGTGACCGAAACGCAGGTGAGAACGGGTAAGACCGAAGCTCTTCTTTGTGTCATATTCGAAATAAGCCTGAGTATACATATCGGTATTTTCACCGATGATCTTGATGGAGTTCTTGTTAGCGCCGACTGTGCCGTCAGAGCCGAGACCCCAGAACTTACAGCTTACAGTTGTATCGTGGTCAATATGAAAATCAGTTGCGGGCAGGGAGTGTCCTGTTACATCGTCGATGATGCCAAGAGTAAAGCCGTTTTTGGGGTATTCACTTGCAAGGTTATCAAATGCTGCCTTGATCTGCGAAGCATCGGTATCCTTTGAGCCGAGACCGTATCTGCCGCCTACGATAAGGGGTGCGTTTTCGTCGTTTGCATAAAGTGCACAGACATCCTCATAAATAGGATCGCCCAAAGCACCCATCTCCTTGCAACGGTCCAGAACAGCAATGCGCTTGACCGACTTGGGAAGAGCGGAAAGGAAGTGCTTTGCGCTGAAGGGGCGGTAAAGATGGATCTGCAGATAGCCGACCTTTTCACCCTGCTTGGTGAGATAGTCAACTACCTCGCGTGCTGCGCCTGAAACACTGCCCATTGCAACGATGACATTTTCTGCATCGGGAGCGCCGTAGTAGTTAAACAGATGATATTCTCTGCCGGTGATCTCGGATATCTTGCCAAGATATTCTTCAACTACATCAGGAAGAGAAGCGTAATCAGCATTGTTTGCTTCGCGGAACTGGAAGTAAACGTCGGGATTCTGAACTGTATTGCGTAGAGTGGGATGCTCGGGATTGAGAGCTTCTGCGCGGAACTTTTCAACCGCATTCCAATCAAGTAGACTGCGGAAGTCTTCGTAGTCGATTGCCTCTATCTTCTGGATCTCGTGGCTTGTACGGAATCCGTCAAAGAAGTGCATAAAGGGGATGCGAGCCTTGACAGCGCACAGGTGTGCGACGCCTGCAAGGTCCATAACCTCCTGAACGCTACCCGAAGAGAGCTGTGCCCAACCGCACTGACGGCAGTTCATAACGTCACTGTGGTCGCCGAAGATGGACATAGCGTGAGTACCGACGGTACGTGCGGCAACGTGTAAAACAGCGGGCTGACGGGCGCCGCTGATACGATGCAGAACGGGGATCATCAGCATAAGTCCCTGAGAACTTGTAAAGGAAGTGGCAAGAGCGCCTGCCTCAACTGCCCCGTGAACAGTGCCTATGGCGCCTGCTTCTGATTGCATTTCAACAAGTCTTACCTGCTGGCCGAACAGGTTCTTTTTACCCTTTGCAGACCATTCGTCGGTCTTCTCAGCCATAGGGGAGCTGGGAGTGATGGGGTAGATAGCGGCAACCTCGGTAAATGCATAAGCAGCATAAGCCGCGGCTTCGTTGCCGTCGATGACCATAATTTCTTTTTTGCTCATATCGTTACCTCCGATGTATGGCGGAAATATTATTACCTTTAAATATAACACGCAGAGGCCGTTTCTTCAAGTGGAAAATGCTTGATTTTCCATCAAAATAACCAAAAAGACCCCTGCTGCGGCAATTGCCGCAGCAGGGGTCTTTTGATAATTTATATCAGGAGATCACTATGAACTTGAATATGATCAGCTGAGAGCGGGGAGAGATGCCCAAATAACATTGCCAAGTGCATCAACGCAGAAGCTGATCTCCTTGGATACTGCACCTT
>CAZOSH010000131.1:0-4014 GCA_964582395.1 uncultured Oscillospiraceae bacterium
ACGGTTGTTTTACATTTAAATACTCTTTTTTTCTATCAATCGTTCTATCTTCTCCCGAAGATACATAAAGGAGCCTTCGTCTATATGATACAGACAGTTTATCAGCGGCTTAATTTTGCCGAATTGAGCCAGTCTCCGCATTGTATCGGAGGAGCAATACTGCTCATAGCTTTCGGGCAGCAAAAGCGCCGTCTTATCCTTGATATATGCTCCGATATTGTCCTTAAAGGTGATAGGCTCAGCCACCGAGTCGGCTTCGGTATAATTACGGCAGGCGCGATAGACCATCTCGCCGAAGCTGCTATGGGCGCAGATGATTCCCACCCTGTCCTCGGGGGAGAGCTTGATTATTTGTTTGGTGGTCTTTGAAGACAGCCGCAGGGCTATTTTTGCCAATTTCTTTTTATCGGGTAAAAAGCCTTCAATGTTTTCGGCACAATCGGCGGTGGTGACCACGATATCAGTCTCCTCGTCAAGAGTGTAAGGATATGCCATAACATTGTCCAGCAGGGTGGAATACAGATCGATCCGATCTATTCTGCGCAGGTGACGGCTTATCTGCGAAAGCAATTCGGGGCAATCCTCCACCAATTCAACACGGATATTATCCTGCTTATCAGCAAGCTCACGAAGCTTTAAGTTGAGGAAAATATTTATCTCCGACAGCGAAAAGCCCATCTCCTCCATCTGCTTCAGCGCCTGGTCAATAGCCGCCATGGCTCTGTCCTTGCGGCTTGCGCTGCCCATAGGCTTGTAGCTGACAAAGCTGCCTCTGCCCTGAATAAGCTTGATAAAGCCTTCAAGATTGAGCTGGTCATAGGCGCGCTTGACCGTACCGGGTGCAACATTAAGCTGCTCAGAAAGATCCCGCACAGTGGGAAGCCGTGTGCCGATGGGCAGATTTCCGTTTTTTATGTTGGCGCGCAGCTCGTCCACAAGCTGCTGATAGATGGGTATTTTTAAGTTCGGGTCGATATGAAACATTTCTGTCACAATTCATCACTCCAAAGGGATTGTTATATATCAATTTTAAAGTGTCACGCCCAAAATGTCAAGGCGATGAGCCAACAAAAAAAGACCGCTCGACTAAAGCGGTCGTTGGAGTATGCGTGCTCAATCTCTGCGGTTGCGCTGGGATAAAAGCAGCAGTCTGAAAAGCTGCAGCAGTGCCGAAAGTACGGCGGCAACATAGGTCATAGCCGCGGCGGAAAGCACTTTGCGGGCGGAAGACAGTTCATTGCCTGCCAATATTCCGTGTTCGTCAAGGATTGCCAGCGCTCTTCTTGATGCGTTGAACTCAACGGGCAGGGTAATGACCTGAAAAAGCACTACAAAGCAGAATAGGATAATGCCTATTTCGGTAAGCAAGGGCGCGCTGAAAAGCAGTCCCAAAAGGATGACCGGCCAATAAAGATTTGAGCCGATATTTGCAACGGGGACTGCCGCTGAGCGGAGCTTAAGGGGAGAATAGCCCACCGCGTGCTGAATTGCGTGGCCGCATTCGTGGGCGGCAACACCGATTGCCGCAACAGAAGTGGAATTATAAACGCTGTCGGAAAGGCGCAGCACCTTTTCCTTGGGTGAATAGTGGTCGGTGAGACTTCCGTTTACCCGTTCAATACGCACATCATAGATGCCTGCCTGATGCAAAACACGCTCGGCGGCATCCCGTCCTGTCATTCTGCGTGCATTGTGCACTGAGCTGTAGCGGTTGAAAGTGCTTTTTACATTGATCGCCGCAATGGAGCATATTACCGCACCGATGAGAACAAATATATATGTATAGTCCCAAAACAACATAGCATTCCCTCCTGAGTTTATAGTCTATATTATCTTCTATTGTACAGGTTTTATTCCCGAAAATCAACAAGTCGGCTTAAAAGTCACAAAAAGTTAGGAATTAATAAGCGTGTTCTCGATTATGAGAACACGCCGCTTAATTATAGATTTGTTTATGCTATGGGAAGCTTGCCGTCTACAAGGTCCTGTTCGCAACGATAAATATCCGTAATATCAAGCTTGTTTGCCTGAGCCAATGAGATGGCATAGCTGGTTGTGCGATATACATCGGGCTCAAGGAGCATTGCAAGAGCATTAGCGCTTTCCTGATTCATAGTAAATACATATGCGCCATTTGCAAAGGTGACAGCGGACTCTTCATCCAAGGTAGCCTTTGATACTGCGCCGCCATATCTGCGAAGCAGAGCACTTTCTCCTGCGGAAAGCTTATAATAGCTGATTCCGTTATAATCCATTGCGTGAAGAATAAACTCAATGTCCGTTAAATCAGCGGGGATCACATATGCAGTGGGGCGGGTGCGCTGAGCAAGGGGAGTTTCCCAGAAAACAACATCACTTGTCTTGTTTGCATCAAGAAGACTTCCGTCTGCCATATTGTAAAGGGGAGTTGTAGCAGTCCAATCGGGGGTGTTGTTCTGTCCGTGACGGAGAGTAAGCAGATCATTTGTGTCAAATATAGCTCCGTTTTCCGCAATAGTCTTGCGGTCAGCGGCGACGGTTTGCATAACCCTTTCGCTGTTTTGGATGACATACTCGATAATGTTCTTCATAACCACAAAGTGTGATGCGGTGCGGCGCTCATAATTATCCTTGGGCGCACGAATACCGGGAACTTCGATAAGGAAGCTGACACTTCCGCGCAGACCGAAATAGTTTATATCGACCACGGGATACTGTCCGCTTACATCCGCCTGCTCGTGACGATCCATTCTGAATCCGTCAGCGGCAGAAAGTTCAATGACCGCTTTCATCATATCCTTTGAAAGTGCACAAAGGGGACGGGTGCTGTTGAGGTTTACGCTGATATCAAGACCCACATCCATCAGTGTGCCCGAATAAGCCACACCGCCATTGTTTCTCAAGCCTTTTTCGTGGGCGGATGCCACCACCTCGGGCATAAACAGATTATATACAAGGTGGGTTGCCTCAAGTTCGGGATAATCAACAGACAGATTATATCTGTTCAGGTTGTCGCAGCCGCCGGGAGTGCCGTAAAGATATCCCTCGGCGCCGTCGCCGTTTATCCAGGGCAGAACGATGACGTTAACATCGCCAAGTACTGTCTTGCCATACTCCTCAGCAAGCATCTTTATGGTAGCCAAAGGACCTTCACCGCCCGAGGGTTCGAGTCCGTGAATAAGGCCATACAGACAAATGGTAGGCTTGCCGTTTGCCTTTAAAGCCGCAGCGGCTTGCTCAAGAGTCTTGCCGTCAAGGTTTTCGCCACTGTGAACAGTGAGATAAATGTCCTTGCCATTTGCGGTCTTTCCCACTGTGTACACATACATATTGTCCGCCTTTTCGTCAAGGTCGGCAATAAATGCTGCCATTTCCTCCTGAGAGGTAAACTGAGCGTTTGCCTTGTCGGGAGAAAATGCGGGAGTGTCAAGCAGCTTGGGATATTTTGCAAGCAGCGCGTCCATACTCATCAGCTCGGAATTAAGCAGTTCATCGGTGAAAGAGTAGATCACTCTTTCGGGGTTTGCTTCATATTTGCGCTCAGCCGACATCTTTCCGGGGTTGGCGGCTATCTGCTTGCCGCCGTTTTGAATGTCTGCGGCTGTGATGATAAAGTTCTTATGTGCGGAGTAATAGCCGTCGCCCTTGGCAAGGTAATTGTACTTTCCCACGGGCAGGGCATAGTAGTATTTTGTGTAGCCGTCTGCGCTTTCCTTAGAAACAAAGCTCAATGCGCCCACCTCATCGTCACCGAAGCCGCTGTACACCGCAACCGAAACCTTTTCGGGGGCGGTAACGCAGGTCAGGGGAATATATTGAACTTTTTCGGAAGAGTTATTCCTGATGTGGGCTTCAAAATTAGCTTTCATTTTGTATTCCGACTCGCTTTCTCCGCAGTATAAAACTGTATACAATAAATATATTCTACTCCAAAACCCCAAAATTGCCAATAGGCAAAAAGGAAAAAGATAAGCAGATCAAACAAAAAAGATATTTTCGACAGTTTTGCGTATGAATTCGAACTCTCACAATATA
>CAZOSH010000132.1:0-4006 GCA_964582395.1 uncultured Oscillospiraceae bacterium
TAGTCAAAAAGTTTTCGTACTCATATTGCCTTATCCTTTCGCTGTCCTTGTGCTTATAGTAAGTGCGAAGCATATCGGCTCGAAGCAGGCATTTCTGCCCGTCGATGACCTTTTTCATTCCAAGCACCCGTTCACGAAGCGGCTTTATAAACAGCACCACCAAAGCAGCAATGGCGCTTATGCTTCCGCAAAGCTCGGCAATGATTTTAAATATTTCCATAGCCTATATCACCGCCTTATATTTCCGATATTCTCTTAACCTTGCGTTTGCACTCTTCACAGTACCCATAATACTCTGCATATTCTTCGGGTTTTTCATCCTTCTGTCGCAGAATAGCAAGTTCCTGACTGACGGAATACCTTTTGCGTATCTCGTCATTGACCATCTCACCATAGGAAGGCTCGGGCATAGTCACCGAAGCATTTATCTGTTCAATTTCCTCAGCAGTCATTTCCCTTGTTACACCGTTAACATTGACTTTAGCCATCTGCTCTCACCCCCCAAATCTCAATATAGTCACCCTCGCTGTAATATTCCTTTGCAGAATAGATGTACGCCTTGATAGCTCTGATGTTTCCCTTAGTCACAGGGATCATCGTTATAGCCGAATCCGCATTAGATGCACCCGAAGCAAATGCTGCAGCACCTTGAGCACCGCTAAAACACAATAGATTGTAAACACCATTGTGCGGTGCAACGCGATAATTGAAATGGTGCGGATATGGCAAAGTGCTTACGGGCAGGTTTGCAACGCCCGATATTATATCTCCGTTAAGATCGGCATTAAAACACCACATTCCTGATTTTTGGGCGTTATAAATATGCCCAAATACCGATACCGCCTTAAAATTGTACGGTGTTCCGTCAGGCTCGACACTTCTGTCAATGCTCTGTACTTGGGGGTCGTATTCTCCCGTGTATCGCCAATATGTATTTGTTTGCCAAGCACTCCAAGTGCCGCAGTTTACCGGTTTAGAATGAGAATTTACATAGAAGTATTTGGTTGTCTTGTTTTCATCCCAATCTTCGGGTTTTTCTGTCAACAATTCGTAACCAAACAAAGCCTTTTCAACACAAACCCACTCCTCTTGAGGCATTGCCTCAATAACATCTTCGACGATCTCCGCCTTGTCTACATCGGTCCAATAATCCACACCGCGAACCGGGGAATATCCGTCAGCACCTGTAGAGCCTGTCGCACCCGTCAATCCAATAGGTCCTTGCGACCCTATCTCACCCTTCTCTCCAACCGACGGCTCATTGCTCTTGACATACTCTGTGCCATTCCATAAATACCAAACTCCGTCAGCGGGAACGGGGGGATTTATGCTATACCCCTGCGCTCTGTCAGCGGCGTTTTTTGCCGCTAAAGCCTCGGTCTGTGCTGATACAGCAGACTCTTCGGCATTTCTTTCCGATTCAGCCGCCGCAGTCTTGCTTTTTTGTGCCGCCGCGGCGCTTTCCTGTGCCCTAAAGATCGTTTCTCTTATATCTTCAATCTCCCCCTGCAGCTGCTCGGCAACGTTGGGTGTGAGTTCTTGCGTTTGGGCTGCATCGGAAGTATCGGCGCAAGGCTCCACCTCAAACTCGGAGATAATGCTCTTCGCCCGGGCAGAATCCTTATAGCCTTCAATAACAAGACTACAAGTGCCCCATTCTTTCAACGCTTCGGTGGGAATGGTGACCCGATAGACCCTGCCTTCTTGATCTTGAGCCTTGTCAATGCCCAGTACCTGCTGCACAGGATTCTCGCCATGGGCATTAAACCAAGTTAGTGTCTTTGCAAAGCCATCCCAGCTTTGGTCAAAGGAAATAATGACCGCCGTCACATTTCCCGCACCCTGCACCCCGCCGAAGGTACTGCTTTGCTTTATATATTCATTTGTAATGCTTAAAAATATTTCTCTCATGTTTTCTCCTTTCTTTTAGGTATAAAATTAAAAATGGCACGGCAAAAGAAGGGACTATTCCCCTGCTTTGCCGTGCCGTGTCACGAAATTATATCCGCGGTAATATTTAGTTTTGATAATGAATAATCGGGTGTTGCTGACTGAATTGTGAGTATTTGTTATCTTGGAAGGTTCGGTCTGATATTTGACTATTTTTCTTTGTTCTGCTATACTCAACTCAACAAAAAACTTTGGAGGGTATTATGTATTGCAAATATTGTCATAGGCCAATAGATGACAGCAGCACTGTCTGCACCTATTGCGGCAAACCCAATCAACCTACCCCGAAGAAGAAATCCAGTGGTAAATGGTTTTTTATTTATACCTTTGCAGGATTGCTTGTCTTGGCGCTGATCGTTCAGTATTTCCCTCTTGTCAGTGATTTCTTTTCCGACAAAAGCCAACAATCCAACAAAACTCAAAATGCTGCCACTGATGAGTTTAACACTCTTCCCACCTTTACCAAAGAATCAACCGAATCCATCCACGGTAGCTTGGGTAATTCCATTGCTAATTATTCAAATTACTCTTGTCAACTTGTCGAGTGTAAGGATTATATATTCCATAGTTATAATGAAGATTTGCAAATCACTGTAATTGATAAAAAAGCTGATATATCTACTGTCTTACCTATAAATGGTCTGCATCTTTCCATTTATAACAACACTCTTTACTTTGTTCCCCTTGATGGGTCTTCCGTTTTTGCCTACAATCTGCTTTCCGGGGACACATATGAACCTCTTTTACCTCAAAAGCCTCACGATGACTATAAATACGATCAATTTTTTGTATCAGATATGGGCTATGTTTTTGTTTATCGTTATGAGTACAATACAGAGATGATTTGTGTTGCAGATTTTGATGGCAATATGGTATCACAAGCAGTATTGCCCGGAAGCACATTCATTTTTATTAACAATAGTCTATTATTAACAAGGCAAGAGAACTTATTAATAACCCTTTCCCTCCCGTCATTAGAACAATCGAGTGTTGCTGCTCCCGAAGGATTTTATGACTATGATTCCTTTGGTGACGGGTTTATATATGGCTTTTACAAATCCGATGATTATAACTGCATAATGAAAGTCGATCCTCTTTCGGGAGAAGCAGAGATGCTACCCGTTGATGATTTGAAGGGGTTCAGTTTAAGTTGTAATGACAATGTCATTTATTACACATCTCAATCCGGAACATCTGCAATTACAACATCAGGAGATATTGTAGGTACAATTTGCTCCATATACCACCTCTTCAATATGACCTTTACTTCAAATGAATTTATATATTGCACTGCCGCTGACAAAAATCTTTCTTTCATAAATATTCTCTCTGAATTGCACGCCCGTTTAAAAACGGACGGATCTTATATGACCACATTACACTATTGATTCTTCTCCTCGCCGAGTTATCTCGGCGAGGTTTTTTATAGTATTCCGAGTAGCCTGATGTAATCAAGATATAGAAACTGATCTTTACTCATCCATTTTGCATAGCGCTTCAATTCTTCTTCGTACTCCTGCCGAACTATTGTTCCCGCTTTATAGCTTTTTTCCAAGAGTTTCAGCATCTCCTGCTCTTGCTGACTGAATTGAGAGTATTTATTATCTTGGAAGATTCGGTCTGCTATTTGACTATTTTTCCTTGTTCTGTTATACTCAACTCAACAATAAACTTTGGAGGTGCGGTATGAAAAAGCTTGCTGTTTTTGTTTTGCTGTTGGTGCTTTGTGTGGTTTTCTGCGGCTGCGGCACAGATAGATCCGATGATGAAGCTTCTGTCAATTCTCCTTCTTCCAATGAATCTGCAACTCTTCCCACCTTTACCAAAGAATCTACCGAATCCATCCACGGCAGCCTGGGTAACTCTATTTTCAATTATTCTAGGGCATCTTGCTCCCTAGCAGAGTGTAAGGAATACATTTTTCACTGCTACGCAAAAGATTACCAAATAACTATGGTGGAAAAAACCACTCTTTCTTCAACTTTGCTTCCTATAAACGGTTATAATCTCTCTCTATATGATAACAAACTCTATTATGTCCCGTTGCAGGGTAATA
>CAZOSH010000133.1:0-2856 GCA_964582395.1 uncultured Oscillospiraceae bacterium
GAAACGACCCCTGTCCTTGCGGAAGCGGCAAAAAATATAAGCACTGCTGCGGCAAATAAAATTATTTATATCAATTCGGGGCATAATACCATTAATTACTATATAAAGGAGAGCTTATTATGGAACTCAAAGGCAGCAAGACCGAGCAAAATCTCCGCGCAGCATTTTCGGGCGAAAGCGAAGCAAGAAACAAGTATACCTATTATGCATCCGCCGCAAAGAAAGCAGGTTATGAGCAGATAGCCGATTTCTTCCTCAAGACCGCTGAAAACGAAAAAGAACACGCAAAATTATGGTTTAAGGCCCTCAACGGAATCGGCACTACCGAGCAGAATCTGCAGGCTGCCGCCGACGGCGAGAATTGGGAATGGACCGATATGTACGCCACCTTTGCTAAGGAAGCTGAGGAGGAAGGCTTCTATGAGTTGGCTGCACAGTTCAGAGGTGTTGCCGCCATTGAGAAGACCCACGAGGAGCGTTATCTGGCTCTGCTCGCAAACCTCAAGGATGGCAAGGTCTTTGAAAAGAGCGAGACAACCGTTTGGGAATGCCGCAACTGCGGACATATCCACACAGGCCCCAAGGCTCCCACCGTTTGCCCCGTCTGCAATCATCCCCAGGCATATTTCGAAATGCGAAAAGAAAATTATTGATCATCAAGCCTTCTCCCTCACGGAGGAGGCTTTTTATCAGCAAATTATGGATTTTCGCTGAAATTATTTTTACACTTGCGAAAATCACTTTTCAAAAGTGTTAAATTAATGTATACTAACTTTAAAAGGAACTTAAATTGAGGTGATCTTATGGAGCTTCAATATCTTTATTCGGCAAACGGAGAAAAACTCGAAAAGACCAAGGCTTTTCTTGCCGCAGCGGGGCTGGAATATGACGAGGGCTGCAGCTTTACCGTCAATGCCCTTGACGATGGCGAGATAATCGCCACAGGCTCGCTGGACGGGAATGTTTTAAAGTGCATAGCCGTATCACCTCTCCGTCAAGGCGAGGGGCTTTCGGCAACCATAGTCACCGAACTTCGCAAGGCGGCATTTGACAAGGGCGAAAGCCACCTGTTTATTTTTACCAAGCCCAACAATATAGATATGTTTGAGGGATTGAGCTTTTATCCCGTGGCAAAGACCCGCGATGCGCTGCTAATGGAAAGCACCCGCGGCGGTTGTGAGGCTTTTGTTTCCGCATTGCCCAAAAAGGAAGGCGTATGCGGCGCCATCGTTGCCAACTGCAACCCCTTTACTCTGGGTCACCGCTACTTGGTTGAGCTGGCTGCCAAGGAGTGCGATTGGCTTTATCTGTTTATTCTGTCGGAGGATAAGAGCCGTTTTTCCGCCCACACCCGCTTAGAGCTTGCCAAAAAGGGCGTAGCTGACCTTGACAATGTGATCGTCTGCCCCACGGGAAAATATCTTATATCAGCCGCCACCTTCCCCACATATTTTATTAAGGATAAGACATGCGCTGAGGACATCAAGTGCGATATGGATATTGAGGTGTTCACATCACGCTTTGCCAAGGCACTGAATATAACCAAACGCTTTGTGGGCACAGAGCCCAACTCCCCCGTCACCAATGCATACAACGAGCGCCTTAAGCTGCTTTTGCCCCAACACGGCATAAAGCTCATCGAGATAGAGCGCAAGACATCATCCGACGAGCCCATCAGCGCAAGCCGCGTTCGCAAGCTGATCACTCAGGGAAACCGCAGCGAGCTTATTCCCCTTTTGCCGCAATCCACTATGGACTATATCGACAAAGCATTTTTTGACAAATAAGCTCTGTGCCGCTCCCTCCAATGAGAGAGCGTTATGTTTAGTAAACAATTTTATAATTTATAATATAAGGAGGAACCCCTATGGAATTCAACAACGGCTCTTACCGCTCGGGCCCCTATAACGGCGGTAATCAGTCACCCCGACAGCAGAAGCCAATTAACGTAGATGTCAATTGGAAAAAGATCAAGACCATCATTCCCATTGCGCTGATAGTCATTGTGCTTTCAATTGCGGCATTCACCTGTTGGTACACCGTCGACGACAAGCAGCAGGCGGTAGTCACCACATTTGGCAAGGTCACCGACATTACCGACGCAGGCGTGCATTTCAAGCTTCCCTTCGGCATTCAGCAGGTACAAAAGGTTGATGTCAACGTCTATCAGAAGTTAGAGCTGGGTTACCGCTCCGACGAGGAAGCTACCGACGGATACCGCATTGTTTCCGATGAAAGCAAGATGATCACAGGCGACTATAACATAGTCAATATCGAGTTCTTTATCGAGTACAAGATATCCGACCCTGTCAAGTATCTTTATTCGTCCTATAACCCCGAGGACATTCTCCGCAACCTTGTTCAGAGCCAGGTGCGAAATGTGGTTGGCTCTACCGATGTTGATTCGGTGCTCACCGACGGAAAGTCACATATTCAGCTTCAGGTCAAGGAGTTCATCACCGAGATACTTGCCGAGTATGACATCGGTCTTATGCTGATCGATGTCAAGATACAGGACAGTGAGCCTCCCACAAAGGAGGTCATTGAAGCCTTCAAAAACGTCGAGACCGCAAAGCAGCAGGCAGAGACACTTATCAATCAGGCTCAGGCATATCAGAATGCCGAGCTACCCTTGGCTCAGGCTCAGGCGGATAAACTGATACAGAACGCCGAGTATCTCAAGCAGAGCAGGATCAACGATGCTACCAAGCAGGTCGCCTTGTTCAACGCTATGTATAAGGAATACATACGCAACCCCGGCATCACCCGTTCAAGAATGTACTATGAAGCTATTTCTCAGGTTCTGCCCGGAGTCAAGCTTTATATCAACACCGAGGAAAACGGCATAAATACCCT
>CAZOSH010000133.1:2866-4001 GCA_964582395.1 uncultured Oscillospiraceae bacterium
GCTTCCTCTGGATAATCTGTCAAAGTAAGGAGGCGCGCATTATGAAAAAGAATATCATCGGCATTATCATTGCCGTTGCGGTCATCGCAATCATCATTGTGGGCGCTTCCTCGGTCTATACCGTCAAGGAAAACGAATACGCCTGCACAGTGCGTTTCTCCAAAATAATCGACACTACAGCCGAGGCAGGACTTCATTTTAAAGTGCCCTTCCTCGATTCTGTAAAGACCTTCCCCAAGGCAACAATGCTCTACGACATCAGTCCCTCCGAGGTCATCACTTTGGATAAGCAGAATATGACGGTTGACAGCTATGTTATGTGGCAGATAAGCGATCCTTTGAAGTTCTATCAGTCCTTAGGCTCTATATCTGTTGCCGAACAGCGCCTTGATGCTATCACATACAACGCATTCAAGAACCTGATGAGCACACTTGCACAGAGCGACATTATCAACGAGGAAGACGCTTCGGCAAGAAACGACATCTATTCGGGCATTACCGCCACTGTTGCGGAAGCCACCGAAAGCTACGGAATTAGCATCGTTGACGTTAAGATCAAGCGCTTCGACCTTCCCGAATCCAACGAAAATGCGGTTTACGGCAGAATGATCTCCGAGCGTAATCAGATGGCTGAAAAATACACCGCCGACGGCGAGTATGAAGCGGCGCTTATCCGCAACGAAGTCGACAAGCAGGTAAACATCGTGGTCTCCAATGCCGAGGCTCAGGCTGCTGTGCTCGAAGCAGAGGGCGAAGCGGAATATATGAAGATGCTTACCGATGCCTATGACAGTGAGGATAAGCAGGAGTTTTACGAGTTCATCCTTTCCCTTGATGCACTTAAGGCATCGTTGGCAAATGGCGAAAGCACCATAATTCTCTCCGCCGACTCCCCCTTGGCACAGATACTCCTTGGCGCAACAGGAAAAGCAGAGTAAAAGATCACTCTATATATCAAAAAGCACAATGCGTGATGCATTGTGCTTTTGTGTTTTATTCTTCGTTCTCCAAATTATGTAACTCTTTTTCGGGAAGCTCGTTGCTGTCGAGCATAACATCCTGAACCCTTATTGCAATAAACTTAACTTCAGGGGTTTCATACTTCTTATTCATTTTCTTTACCTCACTTGCCGAA
>CAZOSH010000134.1:0-3986 GCA_964582395.1 uncultured Oscillospiraceae bacterium
AAAGCGGCTTCCTTATTGGTGCATACCAATGATCCGATCATTGCTGTTGCCGTACTATTATGCTTCATCCTTCAGCGGAGATATTGGCAGTGATGCTATGAATAAGGTAATGCAGGCGTGGATAAACGAAAACACAAAGGGCATACTTGTCGATCAAGTCAAGGATATTGAACTAAGTCCCGAGTCGCTCTATGCCATACTGTCCACGGTTTATTACAAATGCAGTTGGGAGAACAAGTTCAAAATCGACAGAACGGTGCAGGATACCTTCCACGGAACTCAGGGCGATACACCTGCCTATTTTATGAAAACATCCACCGAGGGATATTACTATTGGGGTGACGGATTTGCCGCTGTTTTCCTGAGAATGCAGGGTGGTGACAGAATGTGGATAATACTTCCCGATGAAGGAGCGTCACCCGAAACACTTCTCAATAATAGCGATGTACTCAGCCTGCTGACACCCCAAAAAGACACGGCATCAAATAAAAATATTATGATAAATATGTCCATACCCCGTTTTGATGTGGAGCAAAAAAGTGAGCTTTCGGGCGTTCTCAAAGAAATGGGAGTGACCGATGTATTTGATATGTATAATGCTGATATGTCTCCCGTTTTAAAGGACGGAGTTCTGCCCAACGGAGATTGGCTCTATGCATCAAAGGTGGAGCACGGTGTGAGGGTAAAGGTTGATGAGCGGGGCTGTGAAGGAGCGGCATATACCTTGATCCCCGCCGGCCCCGGCGCTACCGCGCCCCCCGACGATGAGGTGGATTTTATCGTTGACCGTCCCTTTATATTTGCGGTAACCGACCGAAACAGCCTGCCCATATTTGCGGGAATAGTAAATATGCCTTAAGAACAAAATAAATCACAAAAACGCATTGTCCGATTTCGGACAATGCGTTTTTGTTGTGTAAAAAGAGAAGCAGAGCATAACCTGAAAAATATTTATTAAACTGTCATTGACAAGGATTGTACAATTGTATATAATTGTACAATCAAACAAAAAGGAGGGGACAGGCAATGCCCGACCGCTATAATGAGTTAATGATGAATACAAATACCAACCTGCTTGAAAAAACTGAGTTCAAATATGTATTGCAGGATGTTGCGGAGCCTAATCTTTACAGATTTTTGTTCAATTATGATGAGATCCCCAAGATCGCCTTTAACAGAAGGCTTGTTCCTATGAATATGCCCAAGGATATATGGATCACAGATACCACCTTCAGAGACGGACAGCAGTCAAGAGAGCCATACACCACCGAGCAAATAGTTACTCTCTATGATATGCTGCATCGTTTAGGCGGACCCAATGGAATTATACGGCAGAGTGAGTTTTTCCTTTACAGCAAAAAGGATCGTGATGCCGCTTACAAATGTATGGAAAAAGGGTACAAGTTTCCTGAGGTAACAAGCTGGATACGGGCTTCTAAAAAAGACTTTGAAATGGTAAAAGAGATCGGTATGAGCGAAACGGGAATCCTTGTCAGCTGCTCGGACTATCATATTTTCTATAAAATGGGGATGAGTCGTCGGCAGGCAATAGATCATTATATTTCTGTGGTTCGTGACTGTATTGAAACAGGCGTAAAGCCTCGCTGTCACTTAGAGGATATTACAAGAGCGGATTTCTATGGCTTTGTTGTTCCCTTTGTATTGGAACTGTCCAATCTGATGAAAGAATCGGGTGTTCCCATAAAAATACGCGCCTGTGATACATTGGGCTACGGGGTCACCTTGCCGGGCGCGGCGCTTCCCCGAAGCGTTCCCGGAATCATATACGGTCTCAATCATCATTCCCGCATTCCGTCGGAGCTTATCGAATGGCACGGACACAATGATTTTTACGGAGCGGTAAATACGGCAACCACTGCATGGCTTTACGGCGCATCTGCAGTCAATTGCTCACTGCTTGGCATTGGTGAGAGAACAGGAAATTGTCCGTTGGAAGCAATGGTAATAAACTATGCTCAGCTAAAGGGCACTCTCGATGGAATGGACCCGCTGGTCATAACCGAGATAGCAGATTATTTTGAAAAGGAAATAGGCTATCATATTCCTCAAAGAACCCCTTTTGTGGGAGAGGATTTCAATGTCACAAGAGCGGGTGTTCATGCTGACGGGCTGAATAAAAATGAGGAGATATACAATATCTTTAACACCGAAAAGCTGCTCGGTAAACAGCCCAAGGTTATGATAAACAACACTTCGGGCATTGCGGGTATAGTACATTGGATCCATTCACATTATGACGAGAGCGGTAAAATATCCAAGCAAAGTTCCGCTATGCAAGAGATCCACGATTGGATAGTTGCTCAGTACAATGATGGGCGGGTTACATCAATTTCTGACGGTGAGCTTTACAGCCTTACGGATGAAATGAATATGAAATACAATTTAGGCTTGAAGAGAAAGGGCTGATATATATGGGTATGAATGTTACACAAAAAATAATAAGCAAGCATCTTTCTGAAGGAAAAATGCTTGCAGGAACAAAAATAGGAATCAGCATTGATCAAACGCTTACGCAGGATTCAACAGGAACAATGGCATACTTACAGCTGGAGGCAATGGGGATAGATCGGGTCAAGACCTTGCGTTCGGTGGCATATATCGACCATAATATGCTGCAGCAGGGCTTTGAAAATGCTGATGACCACAAATACATACAAACGGTGGCAAACAAATACGGCATATACTTTTCAAGGGCGGGCAACGGCATCTGCCATCAGGTGCATTTGGAACGTTTTGCCGTTCCGGGACAAACTCTTTTGGGATCTGACAGTCACACTCCTACCTGCGGAGGAATGGGAATGCTTGCCATCGGCGCAGGGGGCTTGGATGTGGCGGTAGCAATGGGCGGCGGTACTTACTACCTTAATATGCCAAAGGTGGTAGAAGTGGAACTTCGGGGAAAACTTGCTCCCTTTGTAAGTGCCAAGGATATAATATTGGAGGTACTGCGACGAATCTCGGTCAAGGGAGGTGTCGGCAGAGTTATGGAGTATACCGGTGACGGTGTAGTGAGCCTCAGCGTACCTGAACGAGCGACTATTGCCAATATGGGCGCCGAGTTGGGCGCAACAACATCGGTATTTCCCTCCGATGAGGTCACCGAGTCCTTTATGAAAGCGCAGGGTAGAGGGGACTCTTTTGTGCAGATACTTGCCGACGAAGATGCCGTATATGATGAGAAGCTTGTTATCGAGCTTGATAAATTAGAACCTATGATAGCATTACCCCACAGCCCCGATAATGTTAAAAAGGTCAGCGAGGTGGAAGGCACCTCGGTCGATCAGATAGTGATAGGGTCTTGTACCAATAGCTCCTAT
Organism: uncultured Oscillospiraceae bacterium; assembly: GCA_964582395.1. GTDB lineage: Bacteria > Bacillota > Clostridia > Oscillospirales > Butyricicoccaceae > RGIG3513. The sequence continues at coordinate 3,339 of CAZOSH010000134.1, forward strand.
ACCGATATGATGAAGGTTGCTGCAATATTAAAGGGAAGAATGGTCCCGCCTGATACAAGTCTTGTCATTGCTCCGGGATCGAGACAAGTCCTTTCTATGCTTGCACAAAACGGAGCGCTTTATGATATGATATCTGCAGGCGCACGCATTCTGGAAACAGGATGCGGCCCTTGTATTGGTATGGGACAAGCTCCCGCTACAAACGGAATTTCGCTGAGGACTACAAATCGTAATTTTAAAGGTCGTTGCGGTACAGCAAGTGCTGATGTTAATTTGGTAAGCCCCGAAACCGCTGCCGTCAGCGCGGTAATGGGAAAACTTACCGATCCCCGCGTTCTTGACGGGCAGGTGGATATAAGGGTCGAGATGCCGGCAGCTTATGCGGTGAACGATAATATGATAGTTGCGCCCACCGATGACCCGCAAAATGCAAAGGTCATAAAGGGGCCCAATATCAAGCCCTTTCCAAAGAACAGTCCGTTGGGAAACATAGTAGAGGGAAAGGTGCTTATCTGCTTAGACGATAACATAACTACCGATCACATTATGCCCTCGGGAGCATCCTTATTGCCGTTCAGGTCGAATATTCCCTATCTTTCCGATTTTTGCCTTACCCCTTGTGACGAGCATTTTCCGCAACGGGCAAAG
>CAZOSH010000135.1:0-3981 GCA_964582395.1 uncultured Oscillospiraceae bacterium
GAGCAGCCGGTACCGGAACGGTGTTGTTTACATAATCGTTGATCGTTTGGCAAGCGGCCTCGATTGCCGAACGATCAACATCGGCTTTAGCGAAATCACGGATGTTCGCAATTTCAATGTCAGCAGCGTGACGTAAACGAGCCACGGCGTCTGTCGCGGGACGAAGCGGACAGATCTCTGCCTTGCCTCTAAGACGAGCAATAGAATACTGAGCAGCCGTCGGCAAGAAAGCAGCGATTGCTTCCGGATCGGGACAAACCGTTGCCGCCAGATGCGCTGCATACACAGCAGAAATACGGGAGAATTGCTTATAGTTGAGATAGCCGAAGCGTTGAGCCGAGTTGTGCCAGCAACGTTCGGGATAACGCACTCCCATCGGCATAATGGTGGGTAATCCCATATCGGCATCCGACAGGAAACTGTCTCCTGACCAAGAATAATGCCATGCGCCGATGTGCGGCGGCAGATTGATGGTGTTTTCATAAATGCGCCACATGCCTTCCAACAACACGTTGGAATAGAACGGTACGGCGGTAGGAGCAAAGCCCAGCGTCATTTGCGGAGCATTTTCAGGCGTACCGTCAATACTGACTGCGCCGATGCATTTGCCCTTAAGAATGGGACCGTAATAATTCGCGCAAGCGGCAAAGCCATACAGTTCCGGTGCCAAGATCAAACGGATTGAATATTTCAGCGGTTTGATCTTCCCTGCTTCGATTGCTTGTTTGAGCAGGTGCAGAATGAAGATACTCAGGCAAACGCCGTCGTTGTTATCGTTTTCCAGAGGTTCGCCATTGTGTGCCAGAATCCAAAACTCTTTCGGACTCTCACCTTTAATATAGGTGGTAACGACCGGCATTTTACCTGCAAAACGACGGCCGTCACATTCGGCTTTTACAAGAACCTCGCCGGCGGCACAAGCCTTTTCCAGTTTTCTCTGCATATTCGGCGATACGGAATAGGCAACAAAGTCGCGTTCACCTTCGATGGGATGCCAGCAGTTGCTCTCCGTGCAGTTGTTCGCCCAAAGCAAGCAGTCGGGGTGTGTGCCGCCGTCAATGGTGCCACCGCTTACCAAGCCGATCGCACCTCTGTCCAAAATGGGCGGCAAGGCTCTGTCGGTGGGGAGAATATGTTGCGGTAACAAGACCATAGCACCGGTGACATCTTCGCCGGCCATCATCTTATCCCAAGTGATCAGACGGGTGGTGACACCCTCTTTCGGTGTGGCAGTAGAACCGCGAATCACCGAAAACGGCTCTTGCTCGTAATCGGCAATGACCCTATCCCCTTCCCAATCGGATAAGATCGTGAGCTTTGCGTGATCTACATCCCAGCACAGGGGCATCACCTTATCCTGAAAAACCGTTTTTCCGTCAAAATCAATTTCCGGACGTTCGGGTTCAAAGCCAAGCTTTTTGAGCAGATCAGCGGCATAATCCATCGCTGCGTGATTCGCTCGATAGGTTTGCGGCAATTCTCTTGCGAGTAACGCCTGCGTGTGCTCTTTCAAGAACGCTTCATCCTGCATTTCCCAAAAGGTTTCAAAATACTTTTTCACAACCAACACACCTTCCCCACACAAAAGTATATGTATTCAACACTGTTCAACCTCGTTATACCATCACAAAATCGACCTGTCAAGCAAAAATCTTCTCGCTGAACACCTAATACAAAAAATGGACAGATTCAACAAAATGTGGCAGTAAAATATAAAAGAAAACGGCTCGTCTGAGCCGCTTTGCGTTTACAAGATTTCTTTCAGTTTTAGATGCCGTTTATTTTTTGTGAAATACAAGTGTTCTATCTGTCCAACGATCGTTTTCGTCAAGCGGATATAAATCACCTTGCGATAGTTTTCCTTTTCTTGAAGAAATTATATCTCCGCCAAGATAGGTAAACCCTACTTTTTCGCAAAAAGCGACAAAGGTTTCAAATGATGCCCATATTTCACCTTCGGAATTTAGGTGTTCGTAAGTTTTGCATCCATGTTCAAAGAACATTTCTATGAGCGCCAAATGACCCCCGAATTTTAAGCATCGGTATGCTTCTTGAATCAACTCCGCATAATTATTTACATTGCTAAGCAAATTACCGCTAAATGTATCAACGCTTGCGTCTTTAAATGGAAGGCATTGATCCAAATCTATATCAAACACATAAAAATTGTTTTTATCACAGGCTTTGGAATGTGCAGAAACCACTGTAGGACAAGCATCTGTTGCAACAAACAAATCATCTTCTGTCAAGTTATCCAATACTGCAGAAAAATACCCCGAAGGTCCGCTTGCGAGATCAATCTTTACTCCTCGTGTATCAGAAACAAAATCTATGAATCGTTTTTTGCTTGGGGTTGAAGCCATAATCTGCTTTTGTGATTTATAATTTCTGGCCATATCTAATTCTACGCCGCTTTTTGTAAAATACCCTTCCAACTGCTTCGACCACCAAGGACGGTCAGAATCATCAAGGATAAAGTGAACAATATTCCCTTCCGTTGAAAAAGTTACATTATTTTCTATAACAGAAAAAACATCTATCATTCCACATTCTCCTTTATTTTAAGTTTGAGAGGTATTGTTCTGCCATTTGTGAAAAAACTGTTTTTTCACAATTTTCTTTTACTGACATAAAACGATAGATGGCTTCCTCGTTATCCGCCATAATATATGCCGAAACACCTTTTAAGTAATGAATATATCCTTTCGTTGCTTTTGAATTGTTCCAAACTTCGATGTCACGGAAAACGCCAATTTTTTCTTTGTCCTTGTCTGCTATAGCAATCAACAAATTCATTGTTCTTTGAATTTTGTTATATACGGCTTTTGATTTTTGATTGATTTTTTTCATATTATGTAAGGCATTTTCATACTGCTTAACGGTTAACTTCAAAGAATCAAAATCGCCTAAGAAAAATTCGCAACGTGCTTTATTAAAAAGACCTATAATCATCATTAGAGGTTTGTTGTTGGCAACCATTTTGTTTGCATAATTAAGCGCTGCTTCAAAATTTCCCATATAGATAAAATCAACTGCGTAAATATGGTCTTTATTCTTTTGCTTATTAAGAACAGTGTTGAGTATTAAGTGTTTTTCTGGATCACACTCTATATCCATTGATGTCGTCAAAGGTGTTGAAACAAATGTATATGCAATGAGTTCAAAAAAGAAAATCAATAATACGAGCAAAACCGTGATAACAGGGTTTATACCCTTGTAATCAATAACAGTTTTATCCAGGAAACCTATATATATAGGAGAGCACGCAGTAATTGTTATCAATACAGCAATAATTGTTAATACAATTATAATTTTTCTTTTGCGTTGAATTTTTTTAATTAGATCATCATATTCGTTTGATTTGATAACTTGATTCATAAGCACTCCTTTTGCTTTTTCTAAAACATTATATTATACATTCTAATTATATCATAGGATAGATTACATTACAACATTTGAGATGATAATTCGTAGTTCAGTTCCTGCCCGATCGGTAAAAACAGCATATGGCATCTTTATATTTTTACTATTATTGGGAACACGAAAAAACCCAGAAGCCGTGATGGTTACTGGGTCTATCGGGCTGTCATCTATTTTGGTAGCCAACCATGGTTGCGGGAGGAAGATTCGAACTTCCGACCAACCCTTTGCGGTGCCCGACTCCGTCTGCGGCGGGTAAACCGCCTTGCCGGTCATCGACCGCGGCAGAGGGCTTTTTGTTCGCTGTATCCGCCACCGGCGGCGCTCACAAACGCCCACAGGTTATTCGCCCTTCGGGCTCATAACCCCAAAGCAGGAGCGCAAACCTATCTTTCGTAATAGCAAAAACACGGCATACCGTTTGGTATGCCGTGTTTCTGTGACAAGTTGCACCGAAAAAGATATCCGCAAATCTTACGGTCGTGTGATACGGATGGTTGCGGTGGTTTCTCCGTCCGCATTTGTATCGATGCTTACCACCTTGATGGTATAACCGAATTC
>CAZOSH010000136.1:0-3962 GCA_964582395.1 uncultured Oscillospiraceae bacterium
GGCTATGAGGCCGATGATCTTTTAGGCACCCTTGCCCGCCTTTGCAAAGAAAGTGGAATGGAATGTATCATCGTCACGGGGGATAAGGACAGTCTGCAGTTTATTGAGCAGGATGCAAAGGTGGCGCTTGTCACCACCCGAATGGGAAACACTTCCACCGAGATATACGACAGAGCCCTTTTTGCTGAAAAATATTGCGGACTTGAGCCGCGGAAAATAATCGACCTTAAAGCCATAATGGGCGATGCCTCCGACAATATTCCCGGTGTTAAGGGAATCGGCGAAAAGGGAGCAATGAACCTGCTTTGCGCCTATCGGAGCCTTGACGGAATCTATGAAAATATAGACAGCAGCTCTATAACCGAATCCACCCGTAAAAAGCTTATGGAGGGTAAGGAATCGGCATATCTCAGTTATTGGCTTGCCACCGGCTGCTTAGAGGCACCCGTGGGTATTGCACCCGACAAGCTGACTATTTCCGCTGTGGATAATGACAGCCTTTATGACTTATTGAATAAGCTTGACCTAAAAAGCATAATCAAGCGTATGGAGCTTACTCCCACCGAGAAAAAGGGGGAAAGCTACAGCTTTGCTCTGCCTACAGTGCAGAGAACAGAAGATCTTAAAAATATCATCCTTTCCGAGGGTGATACCCTGCTGCTCAATAAGCAATTTACCGCGGGCGCGGTGTGCAACGGGGAAAAATGCTATGTATTTTCTGCCGCGGCGGCAGGGGATAGCTTTGAGAGCTTTTTAGCTCAGTTGGGCGGATATAAGCTTAATGCCCACGATTGCAAGAGCTTTGCATCAAGCCTACTCAAAGAGGGAAAAACTCCCCCGCAGTTTGTTTTTGATACCGCCCTTGCAGGTTATCTGCTTGACCCCACCGCAAATGATTATTCCATAGCCGCATTGGCTGAAAAATATCTCGATATCGCTTTGCCCGCGCCTGTATTTGATGAGGAGGATGCCTTTGACCTGCTGGGTGGCGGTGACGAGGCTTTTTCGGCATTGGCTTTTCATTGTTCTGCTGCTCACGTACTTAAGAGTGCGCTTGGTAATGAGCTGCAAAAGACAGATATGGAAAGCCTGCTTTATGACATAGAATTGCCTCTTTCCGCCGTTCTGGCGCAGATGGAAAACGACGGCATCGGTATAGATAAAGCCCGCCTTGCCGCTTTTGGTCAGGAGCTGATGGTGGATATCGACCGATTGGAGCAGGAAATATACGAGCTTGCAGGGGAGCAGTTCAACATTGCATCGCCCAAGCAACTTAGCGAGATACTTTATGATAAATTGGGGCTCAATCCCGGCAAAAAGACCAAGACGGGAAGGACCACCAATGCCGACACCTTGGAAAAATTGAAGTTTTTCCATCCCATCGTGGGAAAGATCCTGGATTACCGCAAGCTGACCAAGCTTAAGTCCACCTATGTTGACGGACTTATCAAGACTATCGCTCTTGACGGTAGAATATACGGCAAGTTTAATCAGACAGTCACCGCTACGGGCAGACTGTCAAGCACCGAGCCCAATCTGCAGAATATCCCCGTTCGCCGCGAGCTTGGTGCAGAGATTCGCAAATGCTTTGTGCCCCGCGAGGGTTGGGTGTTTGCCGATGCCGATTACAGTCAGATCGAATTGCGTATACTTGCCCACATTGCCGATGACAGCGAGATGAAAAAAGCCTTCGCTTCCGGCGAGGATATCCATACAGTTACCGCATCTCAGGTTTTCAAGACCCCCATAGATGAGGTCACAAGCCTTATGCGTTCCCGGGCAAAGGCGGTAAACTTCGGTATTGTTTACGGCATTTCGGGATTTTCTCTGTCGGAGGATATCGGCGTGCCCGTCAAGGAAGCCAAGGGCTATATTGATGCCTATTTGGAGCATTACAGCGGTGTCCGCGATTATATGGAACGCATCAAGACTCAGGCAGAAGAGGACGGATTTGTTTCCACCGTTTACGGCAGAAGAAGATACCTTCCCGAACTTAAATCGAGCAATTTCAATATCCGCGCATTCGGTCAGCGTGTGGCACTGAATGCTCCCATTCAGGGTACAGCCGCCGACGTTATAAAGATAGCTATGATAAAGGTTGCTCAAAGACTTAAAGCAGAGGGCTTGCAGGCAAGACTTATTTTGCAGGTACACGATGAACTTATCGTTGAATGTCCCGCAAGCGAGCAGGAGCAGGTCAAAAACATTCTGCAGAGTGAAATGGAATCGGCATCGCACCTGAGCGTCAGATTGCTTGCCGAGGTGGCTGTAGGAGAAAACTGGTATGATGCAAAGAAATGACCTTAAAATAACCGCTCTCGAGCCCCAACACGTGCCGCAGATGGCAGAGATAGAAAAGCTGTGCTTTTCGGAGCCTTGGAGCGAAGAGACTATTTATGACGAGCTTGACACGCCCCTTTCACGTTACTTCGTCTGCACCCGTGACGGGCAGGTGCTTGGCTATATCGGCACCCGCATTTTGCTGGACGAATGCGATATAACCAATATTGCGGTACATCCCGACCTGCGCAGGCAGGGAATAGCAAGCATTTTGCTTGAAGAACTCAAAGCATATGTAAAAGAACGCAGAGTGCGGGTGCTTCATCTTGAAGTCCGTGAGGGAAATATCCCCGCCCGCGCATTTTATGAAAAGAGCGGGTTTGCAGCAGTGGGAAGAAGGAAGAATTATTACAACCTTCCCACCGAGGATGCAATACTTATGACCTGCCTTTTGGAGGAAAGAGAATGCTCATTTTAGCAATTGAAAGTTCCTGCGACGAGACCGCCGCCGCCATATCCCGTGACGGACGGGAAATACTTGCCGATGTGGTCTATTCTCAGGTGGATATGCATGCCGAATACGGCGGTGTTGTGCCTGAGATAGCCTCCCGCAAGCATATTGAAAAGGTAAGCTTAGTGGCTCAGCAGGCATTAAAAAAAGCGGGGGTCAGCCCCGAGGAGCTTGATGCCGTTGCCGCAACCTGTGCACCGGGACTTATCGGTGCGTTGCTTGTTGGCGCAAACTTTGCCAAGGCGGCAGCCCTGCAGCTTGGGGTGCCTTTTATTCCCGTACATCACATCCGCGGACATATTGCCGCAAACTATGTGGCATTTCCCGACCTTAAGCCGCCCTTTACCGCTTTGGTGGCAAGCGGAGGTCATACCGTCATAATCGACGTTGAGGATTACACTAAAATGACCGTCTTGGGCACCACCCGCGACGATGCCGCAGGTGAGGCTTTTGATAAGACGGCGCGTATATTGGGACTTGAATATCCCGGCGGCGCGGCGATAGACCGCCTTTCCAAGCAGGGAGACCCCAAAGCCTATAAGCTGCCCCGTGCAGTTGTCCACGACAGACCCTATGATTTTTCCTTCAGCGGTGTAAAGACCGCGGCAGTCAATGCGGTACATAATGCCAAGCAAAAGGGCGAGGATGTAAATGCCGCCGACCTTGCGGCAAGCATTTCGGTAGCGGTTGCCGATGCCATTGCGCCCCGTGTAGTTGCCGCCGCAGTGGAAAAGGGCAGAAAAACAGTGGTTGCCGCGGGCGGTGTTGCCGCCAACAGCACTCTGCGCGCCGAACTGAAAAGACTTTGCGACAAAGAGGGAATGACCCTTTGTCTGCCGCCTTTGTCCCTTTGCGGAGATAACGGAAGTATGATCGCCGCCCAGGCGTATTATGAATACTTAGCGGGTAATACATCCGACAGCGGACAGAATTGCTATGCAAGCCTTCCCGCCGACGAGCAGCTCTGCGGATTGGTCCTGTAAGTATATAATGGTTGTAGTTAGTCGAAACAGTTGATATATCAAATGTTTCGATGCCAAATCTTTGATTTGGCAACGGATTTTCTTCGAAAATCCGACAATAACCATTATAATGAATGTCGCGCCATTTTGAGTTATCAAAATGGCACAGCCGCTTTTAGCGGACGTCGAAACGCTGAAGGCGTTTCGAC
>CAZOSH010000137.1:0-3950 GCA_964582395.1 uncultured Oscillospiraceae bacterium
ACAGGGGGACTTTGAGGAAATCGTTTCGCGGTATGTGAAGCAAAAAATCTCTTTGAGAACCTTCGTTTCAAAGCTTCTGCGTAAACTCGGAAAATGACAGCTCCCTCGGCGAGGGAGCTCAAAAGCCCTCCTTGTGCAAGGAAGAGTGGCAAAACCGTAGGTTTGACGGGAGGATTGTCGGCAATCTTAAGCGATTGTGACAAATATATCACGATCGCTTATTAATTGTTGCCGGAGTCTGTACCATGATTGTTCATTATTTGCTTTGCGGAGGACGATACATATCTTTAAATAATAAGTATTATTCGTGAGGAGAATTATTGAGTTATTTTACAGTTGTGTTACATATCGGCTCAACCTATTGCAATAAAAAAAGGTTGGTGTTATGATGTAAACATCAAAAAACCGAAAAACGGTAAAAAATTTAGGAGGAAAAAACAATGAGCACAATGAAGAAACTCTTTGCGCTTACCCTTGCTCTGGCTATGCTTATGAGTGGCGCTGCATTCGCTGCAGATTTCACTGATGAGACAACCATTGATGAAGACTGCGTAGCAGATGTTAACCTGCTGACCGCTATCGGCATCATCAAGGGTAACGAAGACGGCTCCTTCGGACCTAAGAACACAATCAAGCGTTCCGAAGCTGCTGCAATGATCTACCGTCTCCGCAACGGCGGTGTAGATGACGGAGCTGAAGCTTGGAAGGGCGCTTCCAGCTTTACCGATGTTGCAAAGGACATTTGGTATTCCGGTTATGTCGCATACTGCGAGAACTACGGAATCATCGACGGTAAGTCCGCAACAATCTTTGATCCTAACGCACCTGTAACTACTCCCGAACTTGCTAAGATGCTGCTCACAGTAGCTGATTACAAGTCCGACATCGAAGGTTACACCGGTTCCAACTGGTCCAAGAATGTTCTGACCGATGCTACCGACGCAGGTCTGTTTGAAGGCTTCGGCGGTTCCTATGCAGGCGCTTGCTCCAGAGAGTGGGCTTGCAAGATGATGGCTAACGCTCTCGAAACTTATACAGCTGCTTACCTTGGCGACTATAAGCTCCCCCTCGAAACTGAGACTGTTGGCGAGAAGTATCTGGATCTGGGCAAAGAGACCGCCATCGTTATCGCTAACGACGAGTACTCCATCGACTATGTATACGACGCCACTAGTTCTAAGACTCCGGTAAGGGGTGTTGCTCCCGCTGCTAAGGACAGCATCATCATCTCTGATAAGACCAGCCGCAACGATCTTTGGAATACTTACAAGACCGTTAAGTATGACCTCCCCACCGATATGGTAGGACAGCAGGTCGTTATCGCTTATAAGGAAGGCAACGAAGCAGGCGTTGAAAACGCAGAGAAGATCTACGGCGTAGTTCCCACCGGCAAGACTGTTAAGGGCGAGCTGACCATCAGCAAAACCACAAAGGATAGCAAGAATTACTACACTGCAAAGATCGGCGACAAGGTTTACCTTGATGCTGTAGAAGAAAGCACAATCAACAACTACAAGCTGTATGGTACGGTTTTCGGTAGTGATGCGAATGTCTCTTATGACTCTGACTATATGCAGTATGTTGTAACTGCTGCTGATAAGGTTAGAGGTGACGTTGTAATGCCCAACCTGTCTTGGGTATGGCTTAATCCCTGGATGACCCAGAAGGATTACGCAGGTTCTGACTACACCTACACTGCATACGATATGGATGGCGACGGCGACCTCGACCGCGTTATTATGACTCACTCCGTATACGGTGTTGTTGATTCCATCGTAAAGGACAGCGATGGCGTAGCAAAGGATATCGTTGTTAATTTCGTTAAGGCTACCACCTTTACCGATGCTTCCAAGACCTATGCAATTGAGGATATCGAAATCGTTGGCACAGTTGCTGCAGGCTCCGTTGTCAAGGCTGACGTCGTAGACGGCAAGGTAGTTCTTACTGCTGTTACAAAGCAGACCGGCGTTCTTGAGGCAGTATATTCCAAGGGCGTTGCTGACGGCGGTTACAATAACCTTGTTATTGACGGCAAGAAGTACAGCTGGGCACAGACCCAGGATGCATTCGGTGCATATTCTTTGGTTAAGAGCAATGAGAACGATATGACCGCAGCTATCCAGGAAAACCTGATCGGCAAGAAGGTCAACTTCTATCTGACCACTAACGGCAGAATGCTTGCAATTCCCACTCTGTGGACCGAAGAGAGCTCCACTCCCGCCGATCCCGAGACTCTTGATTACAGCAAGCTGGCATACATCATCGACGCAAACAGCTACACCGTAGCTGCTGATGTTGAAGATGAATGGGGCAACCCCACCGGCGAGACTAAGGAGACCACCTACAATAAGGTTAAGGTTATGTGGGCAAACGGCCTGACCGAAGTCATCACCTATGTTGATGTAACCAACGAGAACACCAAGGCTGATTACCTGACCTTTGCTGATCTGTATGACAGCACAAAGGGTGAGCTTAAGGACGGCGTAGCAGGCACAGTTGTAGAGTTTGCAACTTCCGGCAGCGGCTATGCATTCAAGAAGGAACTGTCCAAGGCAAGCAAGGTCATCTATGGTTCAAACAGCGCAGCAGGTGCAGTAGAAGCACTTGGCCTGAGCAATATGATCGCTCTTAACGAGGCAAAGGATCGTTTCGGCAGCTACCTGACCAACGACGATACTCTCGTATTCGTTAAGTATGTCAAGACCGATAAGAACGACAATAAGACTGACGTATACACCGTTATGAAGGTCAGCGAGTTCAAGGAGCTTGCAGACGGCGTTGAGTTCAACGTAATCGCAAGAGACACCGGCCTTATCTCCACAACTCTGGTAGCAAGCGTCGCATTTGACGGCGATCTGCCCGCAGATAAGGAAGAAGAAGTCGATCCCACCGCATACCTGATCTATGTAACCGGCTCCTCCGTCAACACCACCTTTGGAACTGACGATGACGGCAATGCAATCCAGGTATCCAAGTTCACAGCTATCGACCTGAACACCGGCGTAGAAGGCACCTACTATGTAAAGGGTCTGAACAAGAAGGTCACCGTAGGTGATATTCTTGAAGGCGAGCTGGATGAAGATGGCTACATTGCAACTCTGCCCACCGCAAAGACCTTTACCGATGTACCTGCAACACTTGGAAAGAACACTTGGTATGTTGGAACTCTGAAGGAGATCGTCAGCGGCGTAATGCTGATTGATGACACCCTTATCGACAGCAGCAACTTTGCATCTAAGGTTACTGTATACTCTGCAAAGACCTCCAACAGCGCAGTGCTTACCGTAAGTGCACTGGCTGACATCGTAAAGGTTGCTACGGATAAGAGCGACAACGTAGTCTTCCGCACCGATAAGGACGGCGAGATCAACATGGTTCTGTTCACTGCAGACGGCAAGGCATTCTAAGAGATAAAATCGAATAGAATAATATAACAAGAGGACGGCTTCTTCGGAAGCCGTCCTTTTTGTGTCTTTCGCCGCAATACCACGCCGTCCCTCCTCGATGTGCAAAAAGCACACCTTCGTCGTGTTGGCTCGTCTTGCAACGAAATCCATCAAAAACATAGAGTGTTCGCGTTGGCTTGTATATGAGAGAAATCTGTTCACATAAACTTTGTGTATTTCGCGCTGAATACATCGTAATACTCGCTCGCCGTGCAAAAAGCACTGTCTTCGCTTGTATTACTCGTATCAACGCGAAATCCATCAAAAACTCAGAGCGTTCGCGTTGGCTTGTATGTGAGAGAAATCTGCTCACAAAACTTTTGTGCTTTTCGCGCTGATACAGCGTAACCGCCCCCGCGCCGTACATCGTAGGGCAGGGTAGCGGAGCGGCGACGCGGTGTTGAATGACATCACGGTGTGATGTCAGACCCGCGGCGTGACCGAGCCGCAGCGAGACGGTGTCAAAGCCATTGGCTTTGACGGAGGGGTTACCACCGTCCACAC
>CAZOSH010000138.1:0-3937 GCA_964582395.1 uncultured Oscillospiraceae bacterium
GAAAGCGGCGGCGAAATGACTCAAAAAATATTGCAGGCATTTCCCACTGTCAATAATAACGGCAAAGTAGACCGCCGTGCCTTGGCAAAGATCGTGTTTGAAGATAAGAGCGCAAAGGACTTGCTTGAAAGCATTACCCATCCTTGCATTGCGGAAAAAGCAAGGGAGTTCATAAAAAACAACAAGGGTTGTATACTTGATGTGCCCCTGCTTCATGAAAGTGGTATGGGTAGACTTTGCACTGCGGTTTTGGGCGTAACAGCCGATGAAGATGTGAAACTTCAGCGAATTATGACCCGTGACGGAATAGATGCCGATATGGCAAAATCACGGCTTGCAGCACAGTCGGATGATAAGTTCTATTATGACAGTTGTGACATTACGGTTAAAAATAACGGGGAAGGTTTAAAAAATCTTTCCAAGCTTGCTCAAAAACTGACTAAACTCTAAACTTCAGGGGTAAAATACCCCTATGAATGAAATTAAAGAAAAAGCCTCCGTGACGGCTAAAAGTCGCGGCCACGTTATTCATTGCCTGACCATAATAGGCGAAATAGAGGGGCATTATGAATTGTCCTCTCAAACCAAAACAACCAAATACGAGCATCTTTTGCCCGAACTTGCCGCAATTGAGGAGAGCGGAGATATTGACGGACTGCTTATTCTTATCAATACAGTAGGGGGAGATATAGAAGCGGGGCTTGCGATTTCCGAGCTGATCGCGGGGATGAGCAAACCTACAGTTTCTCTTGTTCTGGGCGGAGGACACTCCATAGGTGTACCCTTGGCGGTAGCGGCAAAGAAATGCTTTATTGCACCCACCGCATCTATGACCTTGCATCCTGTCAGATTAAACGGAACAGTATTGGGCGTGCCTCAGACGGTATCGTATTTTGAAAGAATTCAGGAAAGGATCGTTGAGTTTGTAACATCAAACTCAAAAGTCAGCGCCGAATGCTTTAAAGCGTTGATGCTGCAGACGGGTCAGCTTATGGGCGACATAGGTAGTGTAGTATGCGGTGCAGATGCGGTTAGAATAGGGCTGTGCGATGAGGTGGGAAGCCTGAGTAGCGCGCTGAATTGTCTGCATAATATGATCGAATCAAAAAAGGTCGAAAACGGTCATATGAATTGATTTGCATAACTTGAAAAACTATGCTATAATGTTCTAAAATGGGGCATTTGCTTAACTATTGGAATATGGTTAAGCCTTTACATATTTATAAATGAATATCTCTTTACCGCACGATCAGGTGGACTCGTCGGGTGGCAGGTAGAGGTATACCCTAATAAAGGAGAATAGAATGGCTGAAGAAGCATTAAAAAAAGAAACCAAGAAGAACAAGTCTGCCCCCGCACAAAAGGGAAAGGCACACACTAAAGCAAGAAAGCCTGCTGTAGCAGGCAAGACTCAGAAGAGCAAAAAAACAGCAACTCACAAAACATCAACCAAAACGACTAACAAAGCAACAAAGAAAAACAGCCCTGCAGCCGGTTCAAGGAGCGGCGGCAAAAAGCTTAAGGTAATACCCTTGGGCGGAGTGGGCGAGATAGGCAAGAATATGACCGTGCTTGAGTGCGGTGATGATATCATTGTAATAGATTGCGGAATGACTTTCCCTGATGATGAGCTTTTGGGTGTTGATCTGGTCATACCTGATACCGCTTATCTCGAAAAGAATAAAGAAAAACTTCGCGGTGTGTTCATTACCCACGCCCACGAAGATCATATAGGCGCCATACCTTATTTTCTGCGTAGTTTTAATGTGCCCATATACTGTACTGCTCTTACAGAGGGCGTAGTATCATTGAGACTTACCGAGCATAAGAACATTAAAAATGCGAAAATGAACATCTGCAAGGCAGGTGATGCTGTAAAGATTGGATGCTTTACAGTGGAGTTTATTCAAGTGAATCACTCGGTTCCTGACTCTTGCGCTTTTGCAATCAAGAGCCCTGCGGGAATGGTATTGTTTACAGGTGATTTTAAGATAGACACCACCCCTCCCGACGGCAAAATGATCGACCTGGTCAGGTTTGGTGAATTGGGAAGAAAGGGTGTAGACCTGCTTCTGATGGATTCCACCAATGCAGACAGACCCGGTATTGCAATGAGTGAGAAAAAGGTCAGCGATTCTTTTGAGCGTGAGTTCAAGGATTGTAAGAAGAGAATTATTATAGCTTGCTTTGCATCCAATGTTCATCGTATTCAAAAGATAATTGAGATAGCAGCAAAGCACGACCGCAAGGTGGCTGTTTCGGGCAGAAGTATGGAAAATATCCTTAAGGTCGGCAGTGAGCTTGGATACATCCGCGCTGATAAAAACCGTATAATTGAGCTTGCACAGATAAAGAAATACCCCGACGAAAAGGTGGTAGTCATTACTACGGGCAGTCAGGGCGAGCCTATGAGTGCCCTTTATCGTATGGCTTATTCAAGTCACAGACAGGTAGAGGTGGGTATTGGCGATAAGATCCTTATTGCGGCAAGCCCCATCCCAGGCAATGAAAAGTCAGTATATCATATGATCAACGAGCTTATCCGCAAGGGTGCAGAGGTGGTCTATGAGCGTTTGGCAGATATTCACGTTTCCGGTCACGCTTGTCAGGAAGAACTGAAGCTTATGCTTTCACTTATAAAGCCCAAGTTCTTTATGCCTGTTCACGGAGAATACAGACATCTCAAGTGTAATGCTCAATTGGCTATGCAGACAGGTATGCCTTTTGAGAATATATTCCTCACCGATTTGGGCAAGGTGCTCGAGCTTGGCGGAGGAAAGGCACAGTGGGCAGGCACCGTTCCCAGCGGAAGAGTCCTTATTGACGGATACGGAGTGGGTGATGTGGGAGCATCGGTACTTCGTGAAAGAAAGCTTATCGGTCAGGACGGCGTTATCGTCGTATCTGCAGCGGTAGATATGTATGAAAGGATAATGGCTTCGCCGGTTACTATAA
The DNA here is from genome assembly GCA_964582395.1 of uncultured Oscillospiraceae bacterium. Taxonomy (GTDB): domain Bacteria; phylum Bacillota; class Clostridia; order Oscillospirales; family Butyricicoccaceae; genus RGIG3513. The sequence goes on from CAZOSH010000138.1 coordinate 2,956, forward strand.
CTTCCCGCGGATTTGTATTTGTCAAAGAAGCGGAGGAGCTTATATCGGAGCTTGAGCAGTTGACGTTAGAGACCATAGAATTTGCTCTTGCGGGTAAGACCGGCATCCGCGGTATAAGAGAAGCGGTAAGTAGTAGACTTTCCGATTATCTTAACAAAAAGACAAAGCGCAGCCCTGCCATCATTCCCGCAATAACAGAGATAGATTGAGAGAGACAAAAAGCTTGGAGGATAAATTATGAGAACATCAGATTCAATTGATATAGTTTATAACTATATTAAAGACCAGATCGTTTCACGGGGTATTTTTCCGGGAAACCGCTTGATTGAGGAGGATATAGCACGCAAGACGGGTGTTTCCCGTATTTCGGTGCGCGGCGCTCTTGCACGCCTTGAGAACGAAGGCTATGTTGAGAGTTCGCCCAACCGTTCTGCTTGCCTTATAACTCCTTCAAAGGAGGAAATGATTCAGGTCTTTGAGGTACGCTTGCTTTTGGAGACGGCAGCGGCGAGACTTGCAATCGACAAGATCACCGATGAAGGTATCGCGGCAATGGAACGTAAGATAGAGGAATGTAACAAGTTTGTTGAAAAGTTCAATATCACCGAGTATGTTGCCATTAACCGTGAGATTCATTGGGAGATCATCGGAGCTTGCGGAAATCCCTATTATGAAAAGTTCCTTACCGAGCTTTATAATAAATGTACCATTTATTTGATGTTCTTCGATAACAGTGAGATCGGCGCAGCTATCGAGAGTCATCAAGCTATGCTTGATGCCGTTAAGAAACGTGACATCAAGGCCCTGGAAAAGGCTCTTAAAAAAGATTTGAGCGTCTCTATGTGACCTACATAAAAATAAAGTCCGTTATGCAATCGCATAACGGACTTTTATTGTTAGTGAGTGTAAAAATGTCAGATCCTTTGCCAGGTTCTTTTGCTGAACAGGATCAATACAGGAAGTATTTCAAGTCTGCCCAGCA
>CAZOSH010000139.1:0-1089 GCA_964582395.1 uncultured Oscillospiraceae bacterium
ATCTTCCCATCGTTTTGGAGCAATATGAAAAGCTGGCAGAGTTGATGCTCAAGCGCGACAGCGAAGGCAAGCCCTTTACCTTCTACCATTATATGATAGACCTGACAGGCGGTCCTTGCATCTATAAGCGCATTTCGGGTTGCGGTTCGGGCACCGAGTATATGGCGGTCACACCTTGGGGCGACCTTTACCCCTGCCATCAGTTTGTAGGCGATGAAAAGTTTAAATTAGGCGATATATGGAGTGGTGTCACCAACACCGAAATACAGAGCGAGTTTGCCGCTTGCAATGTTTATGCCCATCCCGAATGCCGCGATTGCTGGGCAAGGCTTTATTGCTCCGGCGGCTGCGCCGCAAATGCCTATCATTCCACAGGCTCGGTAACCGGCGTTTATGAATACGGCTGTAAGCTTTTCCGCAAGCGTATGGAATGCGCCATTATGGTAGCGGTACACCGAGCATTGAATCAGTAATATGAACACACCCATCTGTGATTTTGTAAAAAACTACGCTTGCTCCTCCCCTTTGCGCCTCCATATGCCGGGACACAAGGGTGTGGAATATTTGGGTTGCGAAGGCTTGGATATCACCGAAATAAGCGGCGCTGACAGCCTTTTCGAAGCAGATGGCATCATTGCCGAAAGCGAAAAAAACGCAGGCTCTCTTTTCGGTGCGGACACCTTTTACAGTACCGAAGGCTCTTCCCTTTCCATCCGCGCAATGCTTCATCTTGCAGTGCTTTGGGCAAAGGAAAAGGGCAAAGCGCCCCTTATCGCCGCAAGCAGAAATGCCCATAAGGCGTTTTTAAGTGCCGCCGCGCTGATCGATTTTGACATTCTTTGGCTCAATGAACAAATCGCGAGCAGTTACCTCTCCTGCCCCATTTCGGCAGATTATCTTGAAACCGTATTAAAGCAAAACGCCCCTGCCGCAGTGTATATCACTTCACCCGATTATCTCGGCAACACTGCGGATATTTCCGCACTTGCAAGGGTCTGTCATAAATATGACACTCTGCTACTGGTGGATAATGCCCACGGCGCGTACCTGAAGTTTTTCGGCAGGCATCCCATAGAATTGGGCGCTGAT
>CAZOSH010000139.1:1099-3903 GCA_964582395.1 uncultured Oscillospiraceae bacterium
GATATTTGCTGCGACTCTGCACATAAGACCTTGCCCGTACTGACGGGTGGGGGCTATTTGCATATTTCAAAGGCTTTGCCCGACTTTTTCCGCGAAAATGCCAAAAATGCTCTGGCGCTTTACGGCTCGACCAGCCCGTCATATTTGATCCTGCAATCCCTCGATATGGCAAACAAGGTGATGGCTGACGGCTTTGAAGAAAAAATAAAAGCCTTTGCCGAAAGGGTCAACTCCCTCAAACAAAGACTTGTAGACCACGGCTATACCCTTTCAAGCGATGAGCCGCTGAAAATCACCCTACTTGCCAAAAAATACGGATATAGCGGCACTTTATTGGCCGGAAAGTTAGAAACCTCAAATATCCACTGCGAGTTTTCCGACCCCGACTTTGTAGTCTTTATGCTTGCTCCCTACATAGGTGACGAAGGACTTGACCGACTCTTTAAGGCATTGACCAATATCCCCAAAGCCGACGAGCTTAACACTTCTCCCCCCATCTTTTCACAAGGTGAGCAGGTAATGTCAGTGCGAGATGCCACCTTTGCCCCCTGTGAGATTATTCCTGTAACGCAGGCTATAGGCAGAATACTTGCTTCACCCTCGGTAGGCTGTCCCCCCGCTGTTCCCATTGCGGTCTGCGGTGAAGTCATCACCCAACAAGCCGCGGCGGCATTTGCCTATTACGGCATTGACCGGGTCACCGTAGTAAAATAATAAAAATATATCCCGAGTGTCACTTTAACTGTGATGCTCGGGAACTTTTTATTTTTCCATAAGCTTTACTATTGCATCGGCAATCGCCTTTGCGTAATCGTCAATATGCTTGTCAAGCAAGCGGTTATCTTCATCATTGCCTATAAAGCCAAGCTCAATAATGCAGGAAGGCATTTCGGTGTTGCGGTTTACCGCATAATCACCGCCGCTTGAGCCTTGAGTGCCCGCCTTTACGCCGCGGTTTGCCTGAATACCCACTTCATCAAGCCCCTTCAGTATCTCCTGAGCAAGATGCTTCTCAGGTGCGGTCTTTTGGCTGGATATCCATATCTCAGTACCCTTGCCGCCTTCTCCGCTGTTCCGATGAAGAGACACAAAGTATGCCGCTTCTGCATCGTTGGCAATGGCACAACGATCGCCAAGGGAAAGATATGTATCGTCGCTTCTTGTAAGCAACGGAGTATACCCCGCCTTTTCTATATAGGATGCAACGCGCAAAGCAAGAGCAAGGGTGTCTATCTTTTCCTGACGGTCACCATTGACTGCGCCGGGATCGGTTCCCCCGTGACCTGCATCAATGCATATTATATTTGTTTTCGGCTCATAATTATCCATCAGTACAGGCGCTTCGGGTGAAAGAGAAAAATAGATCACTGCCGCCGCGATTATGCCCACAACAAGGATAATACCGATAATAAGTAAAACCTTCTTATTCATTATTATCCTCTTTTTTGTCCTCGGGCGTCTGCTCAAAGGGGTTGTTATCTCCGTTTCCCGCGTAGAACTCGTATTCTCCGCTTTCTCTGCGGCGCAGATGGAATATCTGTCTGCCCGTAATATGGTCATAATAAAGGGCAGTTCCCACCCCTACATAGGGCTGCACCCACAGATCTCCAAGAATAAAGAAGCTTGACAGTAGATACCATCCTATATAACTGAGATTGAAAATAAAATATTCCATCTTATTTCCCTTCATCAGCTTGCGGCTTCGGCGAAGGGATTCAATAACAGAAATTTCAGGCTCATCGATCAGAATGTAAAACGCCTGAGAATATGCAAGGGACAGAATTATTCCGGGAATAAAAAAGAAGATCATTCCCAAGCTCACCATAAGGCTCATCAAAAGCTGTAGGATGATTATTTTAAAGCCGTATCCGAAGCCGTCAAACAGGTCGGAAAACTTGACATCATAGCCACGAGCGACCTTTAGACATGTAGATGTATAGCCGACCTGCAAAATTGAGCTAAAAAGGGAATACACAAGAATTATAACTATGGCAACGGGCGGCAAAACCTCCGCTGCCGCGCTTATATATGCCTCCATCTGCTCATAGGTGGCATCGGCAGGCAACTCGGGAAGGCGCAGCTGCACGATGATGGATACGATATTGACCGCAGCCAAAATAAACAGGGTAAAGCCTATAAGGCGAAATATCCCTGCTTTTGCCATTCTTATTTTAGCCGCCGTTTTCAGCGCCGTTCTGTTTACCATTTTTATTCCTCCATGGTTAAGTACAAATGAATAGTGAATATGTAATATTGAATGATAAATAATTTAGGTGTTTCCGGTAGGTACTCATCGTCCTCGACTGTCCATGGGCGGGCACCTTGGCTCCCCTACTAAGGGGAGCTGTCAAAATCAAAGATTTTGACTGAGGGGTTTTTGCCCCTAACAAAGTGTCGGCTCTGCCGACACTTTGACATTTTGCCGAAAGGCAAAATATTTCATTGCGACCAACGGTCGCCCGTATTGCGGCGAAAGACACCTCGTGTTTTTGATGTATTTCGCGTTCAGACAAGTAACTGACACTGTGACAGTACCGTGTGTACGGCGCAGGGGCAGTTACGCAGTATCAACGCGAAAGACACAAAAAGAAGACGATACTATATTGTATCGTCTCCTTATTATATACTATTCGTGTTATTTCATCAAGCGGATAACCGCTTAATTCAACATTTATTAACCGAAAACTGCCAGCAGGAAGCCTGCAGCGATGGCAGAACCGATCACACCTGCCACATTGGGGCCCATGGCGTGCATGAGCAGGAAGTTGGCGGGGTTTGCCTTCTGACCTTCGATCTGGGAAACA